>CAXSIB010000013.1:0-19913 GCA_964237095.1 uncultured Actinomycetales bacterium | reverse complement strand
ACTCGCCCGGCTGCGGCCCGACGTCTGGGTCAAGGGCGGGGACTACGCCGGCCGCGAGCTGCCGGAGGCCGAGCTGGTCCGCGGCTGGGGCGGCCGGGTGGTCCTGCTCCCGACGCTGCCCGGGCGTTCCACGACCGCGCTGCTGGCCGCCCGCGAGGCCGGCGTCGTCGCCTGACGCGGGCCGACTGGACAAGGCGTCCGACCCCGAGCGGCATCGAGCGGCCCAGTCGGCGTGTCCGAAACGTGCAAGACCCCACGGCGCGGCGTCCCTACCGTCGGGTCATGCAGCTGACTCTCCGCACCGTCGAGCTCGTCGTGTCCGACATGGCCGCCACGCTCGCCTTCTACCGGCGGCTCGGGCTCGAGATCCCCGACGCCGCCGACGGCGAGCCGCACGTCGAGGTCGAGCTCGGCGGCGGCCTGCACCTCGCGTTCGACACCGAGGACACCGTCCGGTCCTTCGATCCCGGCTGGACCCGCCCCACCGGCGGCGGCCACCGTGCCGCGCTGGCGTTCGCCGGTGAGGGGCCGGGCGACGTCGACGCGGCCTGGACCGAGCTGACGGGCGCGGGGTACGAGGGCCACCTCGCGCCGTGGGACGCGTTCTGGGGGATGCGCTACGCGGTGCTCCGCGACCCCGACGGCACCCCGGTCGACCTCTTCGCGGCGTTGCCCCCGGCGTGACGCCGGCCTGACCTCAGCGCCCGACCCACGGCGCCTCGGCCGGCACGGTCTCGGCCAGCAGCGCCCGGGGCGGGAGCCCGGCGAGGTCGCGGACCTCGCGCGAGAGGTGGGCCTGGTCGGCGTACCCGCGGTCGGCGGCGACCCGGGCGAGCGGCACGCCCGCCCGGAGCAGGTCGAGGGCCGGCCCGAGGCGCACGATCCGGGTGAGGCGCCGCGGGCCGTACCCGAACACGGGCAGGCAGCGGCGGTGCAGCTGCCGGACGCCGATCCCGAGCCGGTCGGCCATCCCCGACGCCGGCACACCGGCCCGGGCCCACGCGAGGACGGGCGGCCCGAGGGGGTCGACGGAGCGTCCCGCCGATCGATCGCGTGCCCACGCCGCGAGGACGCCCGTCGGGTCCGCCGCGACCCGCTCGGCCAGGCGCCGCGCGGCGGCCGCGCCCCACAGGTCGGCCAGCTCCGGCGACCGGTCGCGGAGCTCGTCGGCCGGGACACCCAGCAGCGCGGGCCCGGTACCCCCGGCGAAGCGCAGGGCGGTGTGGGTCGACCCGGCCGGGCTCTCGTGGCAGCGGGCGGTCGAGTCCGGCCCGGCCACCGTCAGCGACCGGCCGTCCCAGATGAGGTCGAGGCAGCCGTCGGGCAGGATCCGCGTCCGGCGCACCGCCGCCGGACCGGCGACCTGCTGCCACGCCACGACGCCGCCCAGCCCGGTCCGGTGCTCGGTGTACGTCACCCCGCCAGCGCCCGCGCCACCCAGGCCGCGGCCACCGCGCCGAAGGCCTCCCGGCCGGTCCACACGAGGTCCAGCACCTCGACCGCGGCCGCCTCCGCCGCCGCGACCACCTCGGGCGGGTAGGCCATGTCCCGCTGGTGCTCGGCGAACTCGTCCTCGTCGCGGAGCAGGGCCGGGCCGTCGCCGAAGCGCTCGACGTCGAGGTCGAGGTCGACGATCCGCACCGTCGTCCCGCTCCACTCCGGCGGCGTCGTGATGTCCACGTACACCCGGCCGGGGGAGAACCACGCCGACCACCAGCGCCCCGGCGGGAAGAGCCTGACCCCGCCGGCCGAGGCGAAACCGCCCCGGTGGGTCCGCAGCCAGGTCCCCGGCGCGACGCCGACCCAGGCGCCCCACTCGTCGACGCCGAGCAGGCGGCCGGTGAACTCGCGGTGGAAGCGGTCGTCCCAGTGCCGCGAGACGACGTCGACGGCCGACCCCGGCGGGGGCGGGTCCGGGACGGGACCCGGGGCGGTGGCGCGCACCCGGGGATTGTCCCCGTACCCGGCACCGGCCGGCGCCGCACCCCGCGCCGGCTGCGACGATGCCGACATGGACCGCGCGCCCGCCCTCTGGCTGACGGGTCTGGTGAAGTCCTACCGCGGCCGCCGGGTCGTCGACGGGCTTCAGCTCGCGGTCCCGGCGGGCAGCTTCTTCGGCCTGGTCGGCCCCAACGGCGCGGGCAAGACCACGACCCTGCGCATGGTCACCGGGCTGCTCCGCCCCGACGCGGGGCACGTCGAGATCGAGGGCATCCCGGTGTGGGGCGAGCCGGCCGCCCAGCTCGAGGTGAAGCGCCGCATCGGCGTCCTGCCGGAGGACCCGCGCCTCTTCGACCGGCTGTCCGCGCCGGCGCTGCTGCGCTTCACGGGCCAGCTCCGGCGGCTGCCCGCGCAGGTGATCGAGGAGCGGTCGGCGCAGCTGCTGGACCTGCTCGGCCTGAGCGGGGCCGGCGGCACCCTGGTCGTCGACTTCTCCCAGGGCATGCGCAAGAAGATCGGGCTCGCCGCCGCGCTGCTCCACGCCCCGCGCGTGCTGTTCCTCGACGAACCCTTCGAGTCCGTGGACCCGATCTCCGCGCGGACCATCCGCGACGTCCTCGACCGGCACATCGCGGCCGGGGGGACGGTCGTCTTCTCCTCCCACGTCATGGAGCTCGTCGAGCGGCTCTGCGACGCGGTCGCGATCCTCCACGAGGGGCACATCGTCCGGGCCGGGACCCTCGACGACGTCCGTGGGGACGCCACCCTCGACGACGCGTTCGCCGCCCTCGTCGGCGGCGGCGAGGCCGTCGGGGGTGACCTCTCGTGGCTCGCGTCCTCGTCCGGCTGAAGCTCCGCCTGCTCGCGAGCATGTTCCGGAGCTGGACTGCGGCCGTCGGAGGTGACCTCTCGTGGCTCGCGTCCTCGTCCGGCTGAAGCTCCGCCTGCTCGCGAGCATGCTCCGGAGCTGGACCGCGGCCGTCGGCTACGTCCTCCCCGTCGTCTACGGGCTCCCGGTCGCGGTCGGGCTGGCCGTCGCCCTCGTCGCCACCGGACGGTCGGGGACCCCCACCGGGCCGTCTCTCGCGGTCCTCGCGTTCGCGGGCGTCGCCGTCGGCTGGACCCTCGGCCCGGTGCTGACCGGGGGCCTGGACAGCACCGTCGACCCGGACACCCTGGTGCTGTTCCCCCTCACCCGGTTCGAGCGGGCCCGCGGGCTGCTCGCCGCGGGAGCGGTCGGCGTCGGCCCGGTCCTGACGGTCGTCGTCTGCGTCGGGGCGGTCGCGGGGCTGGCGCCGGCCGGGCCGGGGGCGGTCGTCGTCGTCCTCGCCGCCGCGCTGGAGATCCTCCTGTGCCTGCTGCTCGCCCGGGCGGTCACCTCGACCCTGTCCGGCGCCCTGGCCGGGCGCCGGCGGCGCGACGTGCTGACCCTCGTCGGCTTTGTCGCCGTCGTCGCGCTGAGCCAGCTGCCGAACCTCGCGGTGCGCGCCACCGACGCCCGGCGGACGGTCCGGACCGTCCGGACGGCCGCCCGGATCGCCGGCCTGCTGCCCTGGGGCTGGCCGGGGCACGCGGTCGCCGACGCCGCCCGCGGCCACCTGGCGGCGTCGGTGGGCTGGCTGGCGGCGAGTGCGGTGCTGACCGCGGCGGTCGGCGCCCTGTGGCTGCACAACCTCGGCCGGACCGGCGGCGACACCGCGGCGATCGTCGTCGGCTCCGGACGCACCGCGGGCCTGGACACCCGGCTGTCCCGGCTGCTGCCCGCCGGGCCGCTGCGGGCGTGCTTCGCCAAGGACCAGCACTACCTGGCCCGGGACCCGATGCTGCGCATGAGCGTGGTGTCGGTGCTGCTGGTCGCGCTGCTGTCGGCGGCCGTCCTCGGCTCCACCCTGCTCCGCCACGCGCCGTTCGTCGTGGTGGTCGTCGCGCCGCTGGCCGCGCTGGCGACGGCGAACTGCCTCGGGGTGGACCGGGGCGCGTCGTGGACGCTGCTCGCGACCGGGGTGTCCTGGCGGACCGTGCTGACGTCGAAGGTGCTGAGCTTCTCGGTCCTGTTCGTCCCGCTGCTGCTGGTCCTCGGGGTCGGCGCCGGCCTCCTCACCGGGACCGGCGGGCAGGTCCCCGTCGCGGTCCTGCTCGGGGTCGGCATGTACGCGGCCGCGTTCGGCGGCACCGTCTACGGCAGCGTGCTGTTCCCGGCGCCGCTGCCGGTGGCCCGCGCCGGGGCCGGGATCTTCGGGAGCCGGACGGGCGGGTCGGGGAGCACGAACCTGCTCCAGACGGTCCTGCTGCTGGTCGCGATCGCGCTCACGCTGCCCGCCCTGGTGGCGGTCGCGGTGACCGCGGGCGTGTCCGGCGGGTCGCAGAGCGGCGCGTCGGTGGCCGCCGCGGTGGCCGCCTTCGTCTACGGGTGCGGGCTGTTCACGGTGGGCTTCCGGATCGCGCTGCGCCGCCTCGCCGGCCGCGGACCCGAGGTGGTCGCCGCACTCTCGGCCGAGCGGACCTGAGAGGACCGGTGCGGAATGACCCGGCGCCCCCTACGGTTGGGACCAGTGCAGGTGGTGGGTGCCGGTGTCCCCGGGCCTCACCCAATGCCATCACGGAATACCGTCCGGCTGGAGCCGTGGTGAGCACCGTCGCCGACAGGCGACCCGCCCCACCGCCTGCACCTGAGCTCCACACCCCATCGACGGCTCACCCCGCGGCTGCGGCTCCGGCCGTCGCGCTCGGTCGGACGTGGTCCCGCAGGCGCCCGAGGGTGACCAGGAGTGGTCCCAGGTCGTCACCGACCGCCGGTAGCACGTGCTCGCGGACGACCTCGGCCATGCCTCCTGCCGCCTGGGTGATCTCGGCTGTCCCCGCCTCGGTGATGACCACGAACGAGCCGCGGCGGTCGCCGGGGCAGGCCTCGCGGCGCACGAGCCCCGAGCGCTCGAGGCGGTCGGTGATCCGCGTCACCCCGCTGGTCGACACCCCGATCTGAGCGGCCAGGTCGGACATCCGCAGCCGGCGGTCCGGGGAGCGGGCCAGTCGCAGGAGCGTGTCGAAGTCGCTCATGGTCAGCTTCTGCGCGGCCAGCCCCGGGGCGGCGAGGGCCTCGATGCCGCCCCAGATCTCCGCGAACAGGCCACCGACGGTCAGCAGGGGGTCCTCGACCGCGGCGCGCGGGACGACCGCGGCCACGGCCTCGGGGCCCGGGACGGTCTCGCTGCTCATGCTTCGAGCATAGGCAGTGGTTGACGCCGGGACGGTCTGCCCCACAACGAACGGGTCACCGCATCGAAGCGCGCCCGGCCGTTAGCCTGCGCCGGTGACCGCCGGACCGGAGGACGACATCGACCGGGCGCTGCTCGCGACGCTGCTGGTCGACGGTCGCGCCACCCTCGCGACCCTGGCCGCGGCGAGCGGGCTGTCGATCTCCGCGGCCCAGGCCCGCGTCCGCCGCCTCGAGTCCCGCGGCACCATCGAGGGGTACGCCGCCCGGGTGGCGCCGGAGGCCCTCGGCCTGCCGCTGGCCGCGTTCGTCGCGATCACCCCGCTGGACCCCGCGCAGCCCGACGACGCCCCTGAGCGCCTGGCCGGGATCGCGGCCATCGAGGCGTGCCACTCCGTCGCCGGCGCGGAGAGCTACCTGCTGTTCGTCCGGGTGCCGTCGCCGGCCGACCTCGAGCGGCTGCTGCTCCTGATCCGGACCACCGCCAACGTCCAGACGCGGACGACGGTCGTGCTCCAGACCTACTACGAGCGACGGCCGCCGCTCCTAACCTGAGCTGACCAGAGAAACAGCCGGCCGGTCGACGGCGCGCGTACACCGGAAGATGTGCGGTCGAGACGTTGCTCGGCCGAAATCTGTCCGGCATGATGGCCCCATGACGCAGATCGCCGAGCACCCTGCCGCCATCGGCCCGGCCGACGTCCACACCGTCCTGGGGCGCAACATGCTCGCCGACGGCTTCGAGATGGTGCTGGACCTCGACGCGTCCGCCGGCTCGACCCTGGTCGACGCCCGCACCGGGACGCGCTACCTCGACCTCTTCACGTTCTTCGCGTCGTCCGCGCTCGGGATGAACCACCCGTCCCTGGCCCGCGACGAGGCGTTCCGCGCCGACCTGCTCCGCGCGGCGCTGAACAAGCCCAGCAACTCCGACGTCTACACCGTCGACATGGCGCTGTTCGTCGAGACCTTCGCCCGCGTCCTCGGCGACCCGGCCCTGCCGCACCTCTTCTTCGTCGAGGGCGGCGCGCTCGCCGTCGAGAACGCCCTGAAGGTGGCCTTCGACTGGAAGAGCCGCTGGAACGAGGCGCACGGGATCGACCCGGCGCTCGGCACCGGGGTCCTGCACCTGCGCCACGCGTTCCACGGCCGCAGCGGCTACACGATGAGCCTGACCAACACCGACCCGAACAAGACCGCGCGCTTCCCGCGGTTCGACTGGCCGCGGATCCCCAGCCCGGCCTGGACGTCGGAGATGAGCGAGGCCGAGATCGAGGCCGCCGAGAACACCGCTCTCGACGCCGCCCGCGCCGCGTTCGCCGCGAGCCCGCACGACATCGCCTGCTTCGTCGCCGAGCCGATCCAGGGCGAAGGCGGCGACCGGCACCTGCGGCCGCGGTTCCTGCAGGCCATGCAGGCCATGTGCCACGCGAACGACGCCCTGTTCGTGCTCGACGAGGTCCAGGCCGGCTGCGGGATGAGCGGCACCGCGTGGACGTACCAGCAGCTGGGACTGACGCCGGACGTGGTCGCCTTCGGCAAGAAGGTCCAGGTCTGCGGGATCATGGCCGGCGGCCGCGTCGACGAGGTCCCGGACAACGTGTTCGTCGTCGGCTCGCGCATCAACTCCACGTGGGGGGGCAACCTCACCGACATGGTGCGCGCGCGGCGGATCCTCGAGGTCATCGAGGCCGAGGGGCTCATCGAGCGGGCCGCGGACCTCGGGCGGCACCTGCTCTCCCGCCTCGACGGCCTGGCCGCCCACCACGACGCCGTCCGCTCCGTCCGCGGTCGTGGGCTCATGTGCGCGTTCACGCTGCCGTCCGCGGAGATCCGGGACCGGGTCGTCGCCGCGATGCGCGACGACGAGCACGTGCTGCTGCTCGGCTGCGGCACCGACAGCATCCGCTTCCGCCCGGCGCTGACCGTCTCGGCCGCCGAGCTGGACGCCGGGGTCGCCGCCCTCGACCGGGTGCTCACCGCCCTGGGATCCTGATCCCATGACGGCAGGCACCCGCACTCGTCCCCGCGCCCTGGCCCGACACGAGCTCCGGGCCGCCTTCGCGCGGTCGCTGTCGGCGATGTACGGCCGGGAGGTCCCGGCCTACACGACGCTGGTGGACGTGGCGTCGGCGGTGAACGCCGACGCCTTCGCTCGCGATCCGGCGGCCGCCGAGCGCCTCGGCTCGCTGCCCCGGGTGACCGCCGAACGCCACGGCGCGATCCGGCTCGGGACGCCCGCGGAGATGCGCCGGGTCGCGCGGGTGTTCGCCGCGCTCGGCATGCACCCGGTCGGCTTCTACGACCTGCGCGACGCCTCGGCCAGCTCGGTGCCGGTGGTGTCCACCGCGTTCCGGCCGACCGATCCCGACGAGCTCGCGCGCAACCCGTTCCGGGTGTTCACCTCGATGCTGACCGTCTGGGACGAGCACTTCTTCGCCCCCGGGCTGCGGGTCCGGCTCGAGGAGTTCCTGTCCCGCCGGGAGGTCTTCGGTCCGGAGCTGCTCGCTCTCGCCGACCGGGCCGTCGCCGAGGACGGCCTCGACACCGGCGACGCCGAACGGTTCCTCGCGCTCGCGACCGCCGCGTTCGAGCTGTCTCCGGAGCCCGTCGACCGGGCCTGGTACGACGAGCTGGCGCGCATCTCCCCCGTCGCGGCGGACATCGGCGGCGTCGGGTCCACGCACGTCAACCACCTGACCCCGCGGGTGCTCGACATCGACGACCTCTACGCCCGGATGACCGACCGGGGGATCACGATGATCGACGAGATCCAGGGGCCGCCGCGCTGGGACGGCCCGGACGTCCTGCTGCGCCAGACGTCCTTCCGCGCGCTGTCCGAGCCGCGGGCGTTCCGCGAGGCCGACGGCACCGTCGCCGAGGGCTCACTGCGGGTCCGCTTCGGCGAGGTCGAGGCCCGCGGCATCGCCCTCACCCCCGCCGGGCGGAGTCTCTACGACGCGCTGCTCGCCGAGGTCGACGAGCGGGTCGCGGCGGGTCACGGCGGGTCCGGCGGGCAGACCCGGGCGGAGGTGGCCCGCGCCGTCTGGGCCGAGCGGCTGCCCGCCACCGAACAGGATCTCGCCGACGCCGACCTCGCGTTCTTCGGCTGGTCCCTGACCGACGCCGGCCGCCGTGCCGCCGGCGTGGGTGATGCGCCGCTGGACCTCGCGGGCGCGCTCGCGGCCGGTCTGGTGCGGCGGGACCCGATCGTGTACGAGGACTTCCTGCCCCGGTCCGCGGCCGGGATCTTCCGGTCCAACCTCGCCGACGGCGACACGCCACCCGCGGGCTCGGCCGGCGTGCATCCGGTGCCGGCGGCCGACACCGGTGACGGGCGGGACCTGGCGTGGATGTCCGAGATGCTGGGGCGACCGGTCGCCGACCCGGCCGACCTCTACGCGGCCCAGCGCGCGGCCTCGATCGCCGTCGTGAACGCCGCCCTGCGGCTCACCGACAGTCCCCCCGCACCGTCCCCCCTCGAGGAGAACGCATGACCACCTATGCCACCCCGCCCACGACCACCGCGTCGCCCGGTGCCGCGCTGCCCGACGTCGACGACCTGCGCGCGCGGGCCCGCGCCGCGCTCGCCGCGTGCGGGGTCGCGGAGAGCGCGTTCGGGCCCGGCCTGAGCGCGCACACCCCGGTCACCGGCGACGCCATGTTCGACGTCCGGTCGACCACGCCCGAGGAGGCCGCCGCGGCGATCGCCGAGGCCGCGCAGGCGTTCACGACGTGGCGGACCACCCCCGCCCCCGTGCGGGGCGTCCTGGTCAAGACCTTCGCCCGCCTGCTGGAGGACCACCGCGACGACCTCGCGACCCTCGTCACCCTCGAGGCCGGGAAGATCGGTTCCGAGGCGTCCGGCGAGGTCCAGGAGATGATCGACGTCGCCGACTTCGCGATCGGCCTGTCGCGCCAGCTGTACGGCCGGACGATGCCGTCGGAGCGTCCCGGGCACCGCCTCGCCGAGACCTGGAACCCCCTCGGCGTGGTCGGCGTCATCTCGGCGTTCAACTTCCCGGTCGCCGTGTGGGCGTGGAACACCACGGTCGCCCTCGTCTGCGGGGACACCGTCGTGTGGAAGCCGTCGGAGAAGACCCCGCTGACCGCGCTCGCGTGCAGCGCCCTGATGGACCGGGCCGCCGCGGCGGCCGGGGCCCCGGCGGGCGTGCACCGGCTGCTGATCGGCGGCGCCGAGGTGGGCGCGGTGCTGGTCGACTCCCCCGCGGTCGCGCTGGTCTCCGCGACCGGCTCGACCCGGATGGGCCGCGTCGTCGGCCCGAAGGTCGCGGCCCGGTTCGGGCGCACGCTGCTCGAGCTCGGCGGCAACAACGCGGCCGTCGTCGCCCCCTCGGCGGACCTCGAGCTGGCCACCCGGGCGATCGTGTTCGCCGCCGCGGGGACCGCCGGCCAGCGCTGCACGAGCATGCGCCGCGTCATCGCGCACACCTCGGTCGTCGAGCCCCTGCTGGCGAAGCTCACCACCGTCTACGGCAACCTCCCCATCGGGAGCCCGTTCACCGACGGCACCCTCGTGGGCCCGCTGATCGACGCGGCGTCCTACGAGGGCATGCAGCGCGCGCTCGGGCGGGCGGTGGCCGAGGGCGGGACCGTCCTGGCCGGCGGCGGCCGGCGGCTCGCCGAGGACGCGCCCGGCGCGTACTACGTCGAGCCGGCGCTGGTCCGGATGCCGTCCCAGACGGCGGTGGTCCGCGAGGAGACGTTCGCGCCGATCCTCTACGTGATGGCCTACGACGACCTCGACGAGGCGATCGCCGTCCACAACGACGTCCCCCAGGGCCTCTCGTCGGGGATCTTCACCCGCGACCAGGCCGAGGCCGAGCGGTTCACCGCGGCCGACGGCGCCGACTGCGGGATCGTCAACGTCAACATCGGCACCTCGGGCGCCGAGATCGGCGGCGCCTTCGGCGGCGAGAAGGAGACCGGCGGCGGCCGCGAGTCCGGCTCCGACGCCTGGCGCTCCTACATGCGCCGCACCACGACCACGGTCAACTACTCCGGCACCGTCCAGCTGGCCCAGGGCGTCCGTTTCGACTGACTGCCGGCCACGTGGCGTGAAACACCCGCTGAGCGGGTGTTCACGCCATGTGCGCGTCGGACAACGCCGCCCGGACCTGCCCGAGGACGCTCGCGGGCTCCTCCAGGTCCGCCCAGGTGAACCGGAGCACCCGCCAGCCGGCCAGGACCAGCTGGTTCTGCCGCTCGCGGTCGGCCTGGAACCGGGCCGGCGTGTGGTGCCGGGCCCAGCCGTCGACCTCCACGGCGACCCGCTCGTCGACGAAGGCGATGTCGACTGTGAATCGGCCGACGGGGTGACCGGGGACCCACCCGCGGACCCGGGCTCCACGGAGCAGGAAGACCGCCCGCCGCTCGGCCTCCGACGCCGCGCCGTCATTGGCGGCGTGGAGCAGGGCGACCGCCCGGGCCGACCCGCGATGCCGGCGGAACCGCTCGAGCGCCGCGGGCAGCTCGGCCGGCCCGGCCCGGTCCTGGAGGACGCGATCGAGCAGCGCCGGGCCGTCGCGACCGAGCGGCGCCAGCGACTGGAGGACCTCGGCGGCTCGACCGGTCCAGATCGTCGAGGTCGGACCGGCGGACCCGGACGCCGCTCATCGTCAGGCCGTGGACCGACGTCGGGACGGTGATCTCCGGTATGCGGGGCGGCGACTCGAGCAGGCCGCGCCACCAGGCCGCACTCGGGCCGGACGCCACCCCGCACCCCGTCGACAGGACCGCGGACCACAGCTCACCGGCCCGGCTCAGCGGGATCATCCCGAGCCGGAACACCCGGGGCTGGACCCGCACCCACTCGCCGGCGTCGACACGGCGGCCGACCGCCGACCGGGCCAGCCCGAGCTCTCTGGCCTGGCGAGCGCGAGCACCCCGCCCTGACGGGCGGCGAGGGTGACGATCGCGCGGTCGGCGGCGGACAGCATGCGGGCAGCTGACCGGACCCGGCATGGCCCACCCAAATCGGGGTACCGGACCGGTGGACAGCGGCCGCCTGTGGACGACGACTGTCGACAACGAGAGTGGCGTGAAACACCCGCTGAGCGGGCATTTCCCGCCACTTGTCGCGAGCGAGCCGGGGTCAGGCGGTGGCGAGGGTCCCGGTGGGAGAGCGGTGGCGGGTCGGGAGCGCGCGGAAGAACGCGAGGCCCGTGGCGACGATCACGGCGTGCACCGCGAGGTGGAGGACCGCGTGCGCCTCGAGGAGCGCGGAGCCGGCGACCACGAGGAGCACCGGCTGAGCCACGGCGAACGCGACTGCGAGCAGAAAAGTGCTGCGCGGGCCGGACGTGCTCCGGGCGTGGGCGCGCGCGCCGCCGACGACGAGCGCCGGCCCGGCGATCCCGAGCAGCAGGTGCTGCAGGACGTGGACTCCGAGGCCGAGGCTCTCGAAGCGCTCGCCGCCGACGAGGCCGACGGTCATGACCAGCACCCCGGCGGCGACCATCGCGCCCCGCCCGACCGGGGAGCCCGGCCGTCGGCGCCTGCGCGCGGTGGTGGTGGCGGTGGCGGCGGTGGTGGCGGTGGCCACCTCGGGCATCGTCAGCAGTCGCACGAGTGGGCCTCTCCCGGGAGTCCGGCGTGGGTGGCGTGGGCGTCGTGGTGGTGGCCGGCCGGGGCGCTGCGCGGCATGTCGAGGGCGGGGTTGCCGTCGAAGAAGCCGACCGGCTTGAGGTGGAAGCCGGTGTGGGCGACCGGCATGACCGGCCAGTCCTCCGGCCGCACGACGTGGTGGGCCCCGACCGTCACCCAGAGCACGAGGTCGGTGTCCACCAGCGGGGCGTCGCCGGCCACGAACTCCGGCAGCCCCTGGACGTCCGGTGACTGGTAGGGGTAGTCGCCGGCCGCGTACTTCTCGTCGCGGTCGTAGGCGGTGACCCACAGGTCGTGCTGGGCGAACCGGGCCCGGTCGTAGACGAAGGAGCCCGGCTGGATCATCGACGGGACCGGCGCGACGTAGCCGAGCTTGTAGCCGACCGGGTTGCCGAGCTCGTTGATCTTGCCGGGGTTCACGACCCGCCAGGTGCGCGCGGTCGCGTAGTCGTGGTCGCGCGCCCCGGTCGCCTCCGACTCGACCAGGGTCGGGCGCGTGATCCAGGCGTTGTGGTGCGGGTCGAGCGCCGGGTCGGGCTCCGGCACCGAGTCGACCTCGTAGACCGAGTTCGACGTCCCGTCGACGGTCATGTCGAGGCGGACCGAGAACGAGTGCTGGTGGTTGGGGCCGTAGAGACCGGGCGCCACGAGCTGGCCGTGGCGGGGCTGCTCGCCCTCGGCGATCGCCCCGGTGGTGAGGACCCCGCTCAGCTTGATGTCGTACTCGATCGTGCCGTCGGTGTAGAGGTACCAGAAGAAGCCGTACTCGTAGTTCCCGACGGTCGCGATCGTCGAGACGACGAGGCGGCGCGACCGGCGCACCTCGACCGCGCCGGTCCGGAAGTCCGTGTGCTTCCAGGAGATCCCGACGTCCTCCTCGTGCAGACAGATCGCGTTCGGGATGACCACGGCCGCACCCGAGCTGGAGTTCACCACGCCGTCGAAGTAGTGGATCGACCCGAGGCAGTCGCAGCCGAGGGTGAGCGGGTTGGCCATGAGGCCCATCCCGACCTCGCCCATGTCGAACACGTTCTTGTTCCAGTGGGTCGGCGAGGAGTCCCCGTAGGGCACCACCATCTCCGACAGGCTCGCCCGGTAGACGATCGGGCGGACCGTGCCCTTGTCGTCGTAGCCCACCTGGTGCAGGACCAGACCCTCGCGGGGGTTGAAGCCCACGCGCAGCGACCACTTCTGCCAGGCGACGGCCCAGCCGTCGACGGTGAAGCTCGGGCCCTCCGGCTGGGTGATCTCGATCGGCTTCACGTCGGTGCGCGGACCGGTGAACGCCGGCCGGTTGTCCGGCGAGAACATCCACTCGTCCTCGTAGTTCCCGGCCTTCGGCGGGATCGGGACGATGCCGTGGTCGGCGACGTCCACCACCTGCAGGCTGTCCATGTCGAGGGTGACGATCAGCCCCTCGAGGGGCCGGGCGTAGCCGTGCTCCCCGGGCGCCGTGCGCATGAACGTGAGCGGCCGGCACAGCAGCGGACCCGTGCGCGGGTCGTCGGCCGGCCCGGTGTACCCGGACGGCCACGTGTCGATCATCGCGAGGTCGAAGTCGGTGATGCCGCGGCGGCGCAGCGCCTCCTGCCACCGCGGGTCGCTCCGGACCGCCTCCTCCGCCTGCAGCATGTCCTCCCCGATGAACGAGGGCATCCGGCCGGGCACGGGGGTGACGCTGACGACCGTGGCCGACGTCAGGCTGACGACGGCCTCGTACAGGAGGTGCTCGGCGCGGTCGTAGAACGTCACGAACGCCCGCCGGTCCGGGGCGTCGGCCGGGTCGAACGCCAGCGTGGCCGGCTTGACCGGCTCGTCCAGGGTGATCAGGACGAACTTCGCGGTGTCCGGGAACGGCCGGGCCGCGGTCAGGATCGCCGCGGCCGCCTCGATCTCCGCACCGGTCAGCGGGTCGAGGGGGTACGTGGTCTCGACGGGGGCGACGTCGTCGGCGCTGGGCCGGGTGAGCTGGGCGGTCATCGGTGGATCTCCCTGGTGGTGTCGGCAGTGTCGGCGGTGTCGGCAGCGGGGTCGACGGGCTGGTCGAAGACGGCGAGGTGGGCGAGGGCGTCCTCGCTGGAGAGCTTGCGGGCGGACCGGCCGCCGAAGACGTAGATCAGGACCGCGGCCACGAGGGCGATGCCGCAGATCGTGCCCACCCACTGGATCCACTGCCCGGTCGCCTGGTCGAGGATCAGCGGCACCTTGAACGTCCAGTAGATGCCGATCGCGGTCCCCACCGACCCGACCAGGCCGACCACCCACACCGCCGGCTTGCCGCCGGGGATGCGCCAGAAGGTCTCGTTCACGTAGCGGTCGGCGTAGCGGTAGCGGGCGATGATCACCGGGATGAAGAAGAAGAAGCCGGAGAAGAGCCAGATCACCGTGAGGGAGCCGGTCAGGTAGAGGAAGACGTTCGTCAGACTGGCCTGGGAGGCGAGGCCGACGATGATCGCCGTGGAGATCACCGACTGGACCAGGATCGCCGTGACCGGGTTGCGCGTCTTCGGGTTCAGGTGGGTGAAGATGCGCGGCAGGTGGCGCTCGAGGCCGGAGACGAAGATCAGCCGGGAGTACGCCGACTGGTAGGTCGCCATGGCCATGATCACGATGATGACCACGCCGATGGCGCAGACCTCCATCAGACCGGGTATCCCGGCGGTCGACAGCGCCTGCATGACGCCGGTGACGCCGTTGATGTCCTTGACCGGCAGGGAGAGCAGCGTCCCGATCGTGCCGACCACGTAGCCGACGGAGAGGGCGACGGAGCCCCAGAGGATCATCTTCGTCGCACTCTTCCGCACCGACAGGAACTCGGCGCCCATGTTGAACGGCGTCTCCACGCCGACCAGGTACAGCAGCACGATGCCGAAGACGACACCGTTGAGACCGAAGTCCGGGACGAGCAGGTCGTGCACGTGGACCGGCGTCGCCGAGCCGTGCTTCGACGCGTGCACGATCCCGATGACCAGGGTGATCACGGTGATCACCGCGTACGCCGACACGACGATCTTCATCAGACGCTGGCCCGCGGTGAGGCGGAGCAGCGCGAGGGAGGACGAGACCCAGAGCAGGGCGACCTGCAGCAGGATCGACGCGGTGAGCCCGATGCTGGCGTGCAGCGCGAGCATCAGGAACGAGATCATGACGACGGGGCTGGACGCCCCGTTCAGGATGACCGGGATCCACGACATGAACCCGCCCAGGAAGGCCAGCGGCTCGTTCATGGTCCGGTAGGCCCAGATGTAGACCCCGCCCTGCGCCGGCCACAGGTTGCCGAGCTCGCTCACGGCCAGCCCGGCGGGGATGAGGAACACGATGATCCCGATCGCCCACATGGGGATCGAGTTCCAGCCGAAGGTGGCCGTGAGGGACGCGCCGGTGATCCAGTAGATGATGAAGACGTAGATCGCGACGAGCCCGAAGGTGGACAGCACCTTCGGCAGCACCTGGTCGGGCACGAGCTCGGAGACGAGCGGGGACGTCCTGTCCCGGGTCCCGGTCGGCGGTGCGGTGACGGCGGTCATGCGCTGCTCCCGGGGGTGGCTGGGGTCGGGGCGGTCGGGACGGTCGGGGCGGTGGAGCCGGCCGGGGCCGATCGGGTCTCGTCGGCGACGATCTCGCCGTCGCGCATCCGGACGACCCGGCTGGCGCGCTCGGCGACGGTGGGGTCGTGGGTGCTGGCGACCACGGTGACGCCCAGGCGGGTGCAGAGGTCGCGCAGCAGCTCGACGACGGCCGTCCCGGTGCGATGGTCGAGGTTCGCGGTCGGCTCGTCGGCGAGGATGAGACGCGGCTGGCTCACCAGCGAGCGCGCGATCGCGGTCCGCTGCTGCTCGCCGCCGGACATGCGGGTCGGGACGTGGTGGACGCGGTGGCCGAGGCCGACGAGCTCGAGCAGCTCGATCGCCCGCCGCCGCAGGCTGGCCCGGTCGTACGGCTCGAACATGAGCGGCAGCTCGACGTTCTCGACCGCCGACAGGAACGGGATGAGGTTGTAGCTCTGGAAGATGAAGCCGATCGTGTCGTGGCGCAGCGACGCGAACTGGCTCTCGGTCAGCGCCTTCGTGTCCCGTCCGTCGATGCTGATCGTCCCGCGGGTCGGCCGGTCGAGACCGCCGATCATGTTCAGCAGCGTGGACTTCCCGCTGCCGGACGGCCCCATCAGGCAGACGAACTCCCCGGGCATGACGGTCAGGTCCGCCGACACCAGGGCCTTCACGACCTCGTCGCCGAGCTTGTGCAGCTTCCACGCGTCCCGGACCAGGACGACCGGCTGCCCGGTGTCGGGGTCGGCCGGTGCGGGACTCTCGGCGAGGGCGGTCACAGGGCCTCCAGGGTGGGGTGGGTCAGGCGGAGAGCGACACGATCGGCGGCTGCGACGCCGCGCGGTGGGACGGGACCAGGCTGGACAGCAGCGCGGCCGCGGCGCTGACGACCACGGCGAGCACCGCGGCACCCGCGGTGGCGCCGGCCGGGGGCATGGCGGCCGAGCCGACCGCCCCGAGGACCGTCATCAGCAGCGCGCACAGCACCGAGCCGGCGACCGCGCCCACCACCGCCGCGACGAGCGGCTCGACCAGCAGCGCGGCGACGACCGGCGCCCGGCGCACCCCGGTCGCCGACAGCACACCCATCTCCCGCGTGCGCTGGACGATCGTCCGGGTCGTGCACACCGCGACCTCGACGACGCCGACCAGCAGCACCACGACCGCGATGAGGACGGTGGCCCGGTAGATCTCGCTCTCGTCGCCGAGCGCCGCGCCGTCGGCCCGCACCGCCGAGGAGTTCGCCAGCACCTGCACGAGCAGGAAGGCGCCCGTGGCCGTCGTCACCGCCGGCAGCACCAGCGACCGCGCCCGGCGGCGGGTGGACAGCACCCCGTAGGAGAGCCCGCGGCGGATCACGCGTCGGCCAGGAGGGCGACGGGCCGCTGCTGCAGCAGGCGGTGGACGGGGATCAGCGCGCCGACGATCGCCATCACCGGCAGGTAGCCCGCGACGAGGCCGGCGGCCTGCAGCCACGCGCTCACCGAGAACAGCCCGGGGACGACGACCGCGACCGCGGCCCCGGCCAGCAGCACGCCGCCCAGGTAGGCGACGACGTAGACCAGCGCGGACTCGACGAGGAAGAAGTACAGGATCTCGTCGGCGAGCCCGATGCTCGACATGATGCCGAACTCCCGGCGGCGTTCGGTGACGGCCGCGAGGAACGAGGACACCGCGATCACGAAGCCCAGCACGAGTCCGACGGTGGACACGAGGCCGAGGGTCGAGCTCGTCACCTTCCCGGCGAACGCCGACGCCCACCGCTGCGCGAAGGTCAGCGGGCTCCCGGTGGTGGCCCGCGCGTCGTAGACGAGGCCGTGCCCGCCCGAGGGGACGCCGGTCGGGCTCGTGGTCACGGCCAGCCCGCTCGACGCCCCGAGCAGGGCGCCGAGGTCGGTGCGCGCCGCGTCGGCGGCCGAGGGCTCGACCGTCCACCAGCCCCGGTCCCCGACGACCGCCGAGGCGGTGGCGAGAGCGGTGGTCACGGTGGCCCCGCCGTCGACGACGGTGACGGCGAGGCGCCGGCCGTCGACGGTCACCGTCGAGCCGGTGCCGAGGTGCAGCCGCTCGGCGGCCTGCGAGCCGACCGCCGCCGTGCCCGCCGCGACCCCGTCCCGGCCGTAGAGCGCGACCCGTCCCGCCGGGCTGCGCCAGACGCCGCCGACGGTGTGGACGCGGGTCCAGCCGGCCGGGAGGGTCGGCGCCGCGGCGACCCCGGCGGGGAGCAGCGCGCGCAACGTCGGGTCGTAGGTCGTCCCCTCGGCGGACACGACCCAGAGCGGGGCGTCCCCCATGGCCTGTGTGAGCGCGGTCGTACCCTCGGCGGAGTAGCCGATCGAGATCGTCCGGACGATGACGACGGCGGTCATCGCGAGCGCGATCCCCAGCACCGACAGGACGAACCGCTCGGGACGCCGTCGCACCCCGGCGAGGGCGAACCGCAGCAGCCGGACGAGGGTCCCGCCGCTGGTCACCTCCAGCCCGGCGGTGGCCTCAGCCGGGGCCTCGGCGTCGGACCTGGTGCGGTCCGCCGTGATGATCGCCATGGTGCCGACCATGCACCGCGCGCTCGCCGCGACGACAGGAGGGACGCGTTAACAACCGATGACGTTCGTGTCAACAGGCGGAGCGTCCCTCCTCCGAGGGACGCACCTCCTACGTGGGCGCCTGTCCCGGGTGGAGCCAGACCGTGCCGTCCCGGACCTCGACGCGGTGCGCCCGCACGGGCCGGGTGGCCGGGAGGCTCAGGGCCGCGCCGTCGGTGAGGGAGAACAGCGCCCCGTGCAGCGGGCACTCGACGCAGCCGTCGTCGACGTACCCCTCGGCGAGGGACGCGAGGGCGTGGCTGCAGGTGTCGTCGAGGGCGAAGAAGGCGTCGCCGTCGCGGAACACCGAGATGGCCGCCGGCCAGCCCGTCCGCTCGGCCGGCAGGCGCACCGCCGAGCCGGCCGCGAGGGCGTCCACGCCGGTGGCCGCGACCCCGCCGGCACCGGCCACCCCGCCGGCGCCGCTCGTCCCGTCGACCTCAGCCATGCCCGCCATCATGCCGACCGGCGCCCGGCCGACCGCTCCGGGGTTTCCGGCCCGCGGCATCGGCGGGAGGATGGCGTCATGACCGACACCACCGCCGCGGACCTCACGGCCACGGACATCACGGCGACCCCCGAGTGGGCCGCGCTCGCCGAGCACCACGGTGACATCGGCGCGACCCACCTGCGGGTGCTCTTCGCCGGGGACCCCGAGCGCGCCGACGACCTCAGCTCGACCGCCGGCGACCTGTTCCTCGACTACTCCAAGCACCGTGTCACCCCGCAGACCCTCGACCTCCTGGTCGCGCTGGCGGAGCGGGCCGGGCTCCCCGAGCGGACCCGGGCCATGTTCGCCGGTGTCCACATCAACACCAGCGAGGACCGCGCCGTCCTCCACACCGCGCTGCGCCGCCCGCGCACGGACCAGCTGACGGTGGACGGCCAGGACGTCGTCGCCGACGTGCACGAGGTGCTCGACCGGATGGGGGAGTTCACCGACCGGGTGCGCTCCGGGGAGTGGACGGGCGCCACCGGCGAGCGCGTCGCGACCGTCGTCAACATCGGGATCGGCGGCTCCGACCTCGGCCCGGTCATGGTCTACGAGGCGTTGAAGCCGTGGGCGACCGCGGGCATCAGCGCGCGCTTCGTGTCGAACATCGACCCCGCCGACATCACCGAGACCCTCCGCGACCTCGACCCGGCGACCACGCTGGTCATCGTCGCGTCGAAGACCTTCGGCACGCTGGAGACCCTGACCAACGCCCGCGCGGCCCGCGAGTGGCTGCTCGCCGGACTCGGGGACGCGGGCCTGTCGGCCGAGCAGCTGGCCGGGGCCGTCGGGAAGCACTTCGTCGCGGTGTCCACCAACGCGAAGCGGGTCTCGGACTTCGGCATCGACACCGCCAACATGTTCGGCTTCTGGGACTGGGTCGGCGGCCGCTACTCCGTCGACGCCGCGATCGGGCTCTCGGTGATGCTCGCGGTCGGGAAGGAGGCCTTCGGGGAGTTCCTCGACGGCTTCCACACGATCGACACCCACTTCCTGACCACGCCGCTGCGGCAGAACGGCCCGGCGCTGCTCGGGCTGATCGGCGTCTGGTACTCGGCGTTCTTCGGCGTGCAGGCCCGGGCGGTGCTCCCGTACAGCCAGTACCTGCACCGCTTCCCCGCCTACCTGCAGCAGCTGACGATGGAGAGCAACGGCAAGTCGGTGCGCGCCGACGGCTCCCCCGTCGTCACCGACACCGGCGAGGTCTTCTGGGGCGAGCCCGGCACGAACGGCCAGCACGCCTTCTACCAGCTGCTCCACCAGGGCACCCGTCTCGTCCCCGCGGACTTCATCGGGTTCTCCGAGCCGGTCGCCGACCTCGAGCCCGAGGGCGCCCCGGCCGGGATGCACGACCTCTTCATGGCCAACTACTTCGCCCAGACGGCGGTCCTCGCGTTCGGGCGGACCGCCGAGGAGGTCGCCGCGGACGGCACCGACGCGGCGGTCGTCCCGCACAAGGTGATGCCGGGCAACCGGCCGTCGACGTCGATCCTGGCGCAGCGGCT
>CAXSIB010000012.1:0-20089 GCA_964237095.1 uncultured Actinomycetales bacterium | reverse complement strand
GGCGGCGCCGCGGTGGTCGCCACGGTGGTCAAGCGCGGCTACCGCGCGGTCGTCCCGACCGGACCCGGGGTGGCGGCGGCCGCCGCTGCCGCCCGGCTCTGACGCGGCCGTGCGCGCCCTGCCCCCGGACGACGGGGTCCCCGTCCTGGTCGCCTGCTCCCACGGGACCGCGGTGGCGAGCGGCCGCGGCACCGTCGCGCGCCTCGCCCTCGCGGTCGCCGCGGCGCGTCCCGGGCTGGTCGTCCGGCAGGCGTTCGTCGACGTCCAGCCGCCCTCGCCGGCGGACCGGGTCGCTGAGCTGGCCGCCGCCGGCCGGCGCGGGGTGGTCGTGCCGCTGCTGCTGTCCACCGGGTTCCACGTCCGGGTCGACATCGCGCGGGCCGTCGCGGGCGGGGACGGGTGGGCGGTCGCCGCGGACCGCCTCGGCGTCCGCGGCGCACTGGCCCCCGTGGTGGCCGACCGGCTCGCGGAGGCCGGGGTCACCGACGCCGACGCGGTCGTGCTCGCCGCCGCCGGGTCGTCGGACCCGACAGCCGCCGTCGACGTCGCCGCGGTCGTGTCCCGGCTCGCCGCCGGCCGCCCCGGACCCGTGGTGGCGGCCTGCGTCAGCGCGGCGACCGCCGAGATCCGCCCGGTGCCCGAGGTCGTGGCCCGGCTGCGCGGCGCGGGCGCCCGCCGGGTCGCGGTCGCCACCTACCTCCTCGCCCCGGGCCGGTTCACCGCCCGCCTCGCGGACGCCGGCGCCGACGTCGTGACCGCGCCCCTGGTGACCGCACCCTCGACCGGCCGGACCGGCGGGACCGACCCACGGGTCGTCGCGGCGGTGCTCGACCGCTACGACGCCGCCTGCGCGTCCTGGTCAGAGCTCGCCGCGCGCGGCCGTCGACAACCGGCGTGACCTCCCGGACCTCTCGGCGCCGGCCGCCGCGTGAGAGCAGATCTTGACCCCGCGGTAACCACGGGGGACCGGCGCCGCCGTGTCATGGGTGGGTCAGGTGGAGCAGCTGTCGGCAACGGGGCCGGACAGGAGCGTTCCCACCGCAACGAGGCCCCGGAGGACTCCCATGCCAGACCTGTTCAGCCCGTACACGCTGAAGGGCGTCACCGTCCGGAACCGCATCGGGATGTCGCCGATGACGATGTACAAGTCGGTCGACGGCAAGATGAACGACTTCCACACCATGTACCTGGGCGCGCGCGCCGCCGGCGGCTTCGGCCTGGTCTTCCCCGAGCAGATCGCGGTCGTGCCGGAGGGCCGGACCAGCACCCGGTGCGCCGGCATCTACGACGACGACCAGCTGGAGGGCCTCGCCCGGGTCTGCACGATGATCAAGGAGATGGGCGGCACGCCCGCCATCCAGCTCGGCCACACCGGGCGCAAGGGCAGCGAGGTCACGCCCTGGGAGGGCGGCCACCAGCTCGCCCCCGACGACCCGCACGGCTGGCAGTGCGTCGGCCCGTCCGACATCCCCTTCGGCGGGGACCACCCATACCCGGTCCATGCCCTGACCAAGCAGGAGATCCTCGACCTCTACCAGGACTACGCCCGGGCCGCCGCCCGCGCCGCCGAGGTCGGGTTCGAGTGGCTGGAGATGCACTACGCGCACGGCTACCTGGGCGCCAGCTTCTTCTCCCCGCTGTCCAACCAGCGCACCGACGAGTACGGCGGCAGCGTGGAGAACCGCGCCCGCTTCCACTGCGAGGCCCTCGACGCGGTCCGCACGACCTGGCCGGAGCGCTTCCCGCTGACGATGCGCCTGGGCAGCGACGACCACAACCCCGGCGGGGTGCAGTTCGACGACTCCGTCGTCGCGATCGCGATGATGAAGGAGCACGGGCTGGACATGGCGGATCTCAGCCTCGGCTTCAACACCAACGACATGACCGACCCGCCGTTCAACAACGTGGGCTTCATGGTCGAGCGGGCGGCGCGGGTCAAGCGCGAGGTCGGCATCGACGTCTGCACCAGCTGGAACCTGGGCGTCCCGCAGTACGCCGACGCCCTGATCCGCGAGGGCACGATCGACATGATCCTGCTCGGGCGCCCGGCGCTCGCCAACGCCCACTGGCCGGTCTGGGCGGCGCGCGAGCTCGGCCACGCGGACCCGTTCTCCCTCGTCCCGGAGGACTGGAGCTGGTGGCTGAAGAACTTCCGCGGCCACGCCCCGAGCATCGGCTGGCCCGAGGTCTCGGCGCAGGCTGAGGTCCACACCGGTGACAGCGACGGGTCGGTGACCGCCGAGGCCGAGCGGATCACCGTCGAGGGCGACCTCGCGACGACGGAGCCGGTGAGCCACACCGTCGTCTGAACCGCCGTCCGGGCCCGCGCCCGGCCAGGACCACCGACGGGCGGGTCGACCGACAGCCGGGCGACCCGCCCGTCCGGCGTGCGGCGGCCGGGTGGCCGGGTGGACCCCCGAGGTGGCGGCCCGGCAGGTCGTGGGTTCCGATGGGCGGGCGACCCGCAGCAGGTGCGGATCGTTGACGCGAGGAGCCGTCGTGAACGTCGCGGAGCACATCGTCGACCGGTTGCGGGCGTGGGGGGTGCACCGCGTCTACGGCTACCCCGGCGACGGAATCGGCGGCGTGCTGGTCGCCCTCGGCGAGCGGCATGACGACTTCGAGTTCATCCAGGTCCGCCACGAGGAGACCGCGGGCTTCGCCGCGACCGCCGACGTCAAGTACGGCGGCAGCACGATCGGCTGCTGCGTCGTGACCAGCGGCCCGGGCGCGCTGCACGCCCTCAACGGCATCTACGACGCGCTGCTCGACCACGTGCCGGTGGTCGCGATCCTCGGGCAGACCGCGCTCACCGCGATGGGCGGCAACTACTACCAGGAGGTCGACCTCCACAGCGTCTACAAGGACGTCGGGGCCGCCTACATCCAGACCATCGCCGACGCCTCGCAGGTCGAGCACATGGTCGACCGGGCCTGCCGGACCGCGCTGGCCGCGAAGGCGCCGACGGTGCTCATCGTCCCGAGCGACGTCCAGGAGCGTCCCGCGCAGGAGACCGCGCCCGACGCCCACGGCTTCTTCCACACCAGCACCGTCCCGAGCACCCCCGTCGCCGCGCCGGATCCTGTCGGGCTGCAGCAGGCCGCGGACCTGCTGAACAGCGGCGAGCGGGTGGCGCTGCTGGTCGGGGCGGGCGCGCTCGGCCAGAGCGAGCTGGTCGAGCAGGTCGCCGACCGCCTCGGCGCGGGCGCGGCGAAGGCCCTTCTGGGCAAGACGGTCCTCGACGACCGCCTCGACTGGGTGACCGGGGCGATCGGGCTGCTGGGCACGACGGCCAGCTGGGAGCTGATGCGCCACTGCGACACCCTGCTGATCATCGGGTCGAACATGCCGTACTCGGAGTACTACCCCGAAGCCGGCCAGGCCCGCGCGGTGCAGATCGACCGGGACGGCTCCCGCTGCGGGCTGCGCTACCCGACGGAGGTCAACCTGGTCGGGGACACCGGGGCGACCCTCGCCGCCCTCCTGCCCCTGCTGACGGGGCCCGCCGAGCGCGCCGGGAGGGCCGGCCGGTGGCGCGAGCAGGTCGCGACCTGGAACCGGCACTGGGACGACTACTCCGCCGCGCGAGCCGCCGCGAAGGCGCACCCGGTCAACCCGGAGGCGGTCGTGCGCGCGATCTCCGACCGCCTGACCGACGACGCGATGGTGGCCGTGGACTGCGGGACGGCGACCAGCTGGTACGCCCGGGACCTGTCGATGCGCCCGTCGCAGCTCGGCAGCCTCGCCGGGCTGCTGCTGTCGATGGGCGGCGGCATGCCGTACGCGATCGCCGCGAAGAACGCCCACCCCGACCGCCCGGTGCTGGCGATCATCGGGGACGGCGCGATGCAGATGAACGGCGTCAACGAGCTCATCACCGTCAAGCGGTACTGGGAGGGCTGGGCCGACCCGCGCTTCGTCGTGCTGGTGCTGAACAACCGGGACCTGTCCTTCGTCTCGTGGGAGACCCGCGGGACCCTCGGCGCCAAGCCCGATCCGGCGTCGTCGTCGCTGCCCGACGTCCCGTACGGGGACTGGGCGAAGCTGCTCGGCCTGGACGGCGCCCGCCTGGAGGAGCCGGCGGAGATGGAGGGGGTCCTCGACCGGGCGTTCGCGGCGCGGCGGCCCTTCGTGATCGACGCGGTCGTCGACCCCGACATCCCGCTGATCCCCCCGCACCTGACCCGCGACCAGGTCATGAAGACCGCCAAGGCCGAGTTCAGCGGTGACCCGGCCTTCTTCGGGATCCTCGAGGAGGGGGTCCGCGAGAGCGTGCTCGCCACGATCCGCGGCCGCCTGCACCACTCGGGCTCCCCGGGCTGACCCCGGTCCCCAGGCCCGTCGCCGAGCGTGGGCCGCCGCGGCGGCCCGGGGTCGACCAGTGGCGGGCTCTACCCGCTGAGCGGGTGGAACCCGCCACTCGGCGGATGCCCGCGGGCCGTGGCGGAGACTGGGCAGCGTGTCGGTTCCGTGGATCCCGCGGGACCAGCTCGGCCAACGCCTGGCCCGGCTCCTGTCGGGACTTCTGCTCTTCGGGTTCAGCGACGGGCTGATCCTGCTCGCCGGGCTCGGGGTCGACCCGTGGGACGTCCTGCACCAGGGGCTGTCGCGGACGTTCGGCCTGCAGGTCGGCACCTGGTCGATCCTCGCCAGCGCCGTCGTCCTGCTGCTCTGGGTCCCGCTGCACCAGCGTCCCGGGCTGGGCACGGTGAGCAACGCGTTCCTCGTCGGGCTGGCGATCAACGGCACCCTCGCGGTGGTCCCGACCCCGCACGGCATCCCGCTCCGCGCGGTCGTCATGGTCGCCGGCATCCTCCTGAACGCGGTGGCCACCGGCCTCTACATCGGCGCCGGACTCGGCCCCGGGCCCCGCGACGGGCTGATGACCGGCCTCGCCGCCCGCGGGCACTCCGTCCGCGTCGCGCGCACGAGCATCGAGCTGGCCGTCCTGGCGATCGGGTACCTCCTCGGCGGCAACGTGGGCGTCGGGACGGTGCTGTACGCGTTCGGCATCGGGCCGCTCGTGCACTGGACGATCCCGTGGCTGCGGCTCCGGTCCCGACCGGCGGCCGTCCCCGTCCAGCCCTGACCGGCCGCGCCGGGTCAGCCGCCCGCCCGGCGCGAGCGCCGGACCACCACCGCCCCGAGGACCAGCGCGACCAGCGCCAGCAGGGGTGTCACCAGGCTCCACGAAGTCAGCGCGGCGAACGGCACCGTCCCGAGCAGCAGGAGCACCACCGCGGCGACCGGGCCGCGGCCGGTGAGCCAGGGAGCGGCGGCGAGCACCACCCCGCCGACGACGCCCACCGCCACGGTCGCGGCCGGGGCGGCGCCGACGGCCAGGAGGACCTCGAGCGCCCCGAGCGCGCTGACCAGCGTCCGCAGCCACCGGGTCGACCAGGACGGCCGGGTCGGGGACGGCCGGGTCCGGGACGGCCGGGTCCGGGAGGTCCGGGACCGAGGCGCCTGCGCGGCCCGCACCGGGACCGGGACGCTCACCGGGTCACCGCCACGAGGGACCGGCGCGGGCTCGGGCGGGCGGCCCGGACGGCGTGACCGACGCGGAACGTCGCCAGCGGGCGGCGTCCCGGCTCGGCGAGCAGCGCCGCGAACCGCGGCGCGAACGTCGCCGGCAGGCCGAGGGACTGCTCCCGGTCGATGCGCTCGGTGACCTGGTTCAGGTGCTGCAGGGCCAGGCCGCCCGCCGTCGCCGCCAGGTGGACACGCTGCAGGAGCCGGCCGCCGAGCAGGCGGGCGCGGGGGTCGGCCGGGTCGGTCACGGTCACGACCCCGTACGCGGCCGCCGTCCTCGTGTGGACCGTGCGGGTCTGGTCCACCCAGAAGGCGTCGCCCGCCGTGCGGCTCTCGGCGGGCAGCAGCTTCGCGACGCCGAGCGTGAGCGCGTCGAGGCCCTGGCCGTCGAGGGTGAGGCCGTCCCGGTGGCGGTCGATGTCGGCCCGGCTGCTGCGGAACCACGCGAAGGCGTCGGTGGACTGGCGGGTGTCGGCGGTCACGGCCCGGGCCGCGTCGACCAGCAGCTCGCCGAGCGCCGCCTTCTCCCCGGCCGCGGTGAACCAGTGCACCCGGACGTCCTCGAGGCCGGCCGCCTGCGCACCGAGCGAGGCCAGCACCTCGCCCGGGACGGGGAGCGGGCGGTAAGGGCCGCGGTTGCTGTGCCGAGCCCCGATGGCCTCGTACAGCGCCGACCGCTCGACGGGACCGGAGCCGAGGGCGACCGTGGCGACGTGGGTCGGGTCGGCCGGGACCGGGAGCAGGGTGACCGCCGCCCGGTAGCCGCGGGCCGCGGCGGCGAGCACCAGGTTCTCCAGCGCACATCCCAGCCCCACCTGGTGCTCGCGGCCGAGGGTGTCCAGCGTGCCGGTCCGCCGCGTGGGGTCGGTGAACACGTCGATGCGGCCGGAGGTGACCCGGAAGACCCAGGGCTGGCTGTTGTGCGGGTTCGCCGCGAGGATCGCCGCGGCGACGGCACCGAGCGGTCCCGGGTCGTCGCGCCAGTGCGACCAGGCGTCATAGGGCGTCCCCGCCCCGGCGTCCAGGACGCCGTCGGCGTGGGCGCGGTAGGCGAGGGCCCCGGTGGCCGCCACGACCACGGTCACGGCCCCGAGTCCCAGCCCGCGGACGACCGAGCGCCGGGGCAGGTCGGGACCGGCCGGAGCCGGACCGGTGCCGATCGGCTCGCCCGCGGCCGGACCCTGGACCGCGAGGCCGTCGGCGGCGGCGGGCGGGCGGCGGACGCCGGCGGCACTCGTGGTGGACACGCGCTCAGGGTGGGCGCCGGGCGGGGGACGGACCAGGGCCGATGGTCCCGGGCGAAGCGGGACGGGCCGAGTCCGGCGTCAGACCACCGCCGCGTCCATCGCCGCACCCACGACGGCGGCGGTCTGCGCGGGATCCTCCAGGTAGGGCAGGTGGGCGCGGCCGGGCAGCTCGATCCCGCGCGCCCCGGTGATCCGCCCGACCAGCGGCGGGACCTCGGCCGCCTCGATGTCGAGGTCCCCCCACATGACGGTGACCGGGACGTCGATCTCGGCCAGGCGGGACCAGGCGTCGACCCCGGTGTCCCCCGCCGCGTGGTCGGCCTCCATCGGCTGCCCCTCGAGCACGACGAGGTTCATCGCCAGCTGGAGCTCGCGGGCCGCACCGCCGACGCGGCCCTCGCCGCCGGCCGGGCCGTCCAGCCAGATGAGCGCCTCCAGCCGGTTGACCTCCGCGAGGTCCCCCGCCTTGTCCGCCGCCTCCACGGCGTCCCACAGCGCGAGCAGGCCGGGGTCGGTGGTCGGCTCGTGGCCCCGCCCGCTGACGCCCGGAGCGATCAGCACGAGGCCGGCCACCCGCTCCGGCGCGGCGACGGCGGCGTCGAGGGCGAGTGCGCCGCCCATCGAGCTGCCGACCAGCCAGACCACCTCGCCGGGCGCGACGACGTCGAGGACGGCGAGGAGGTCGTCGAGGTGGGAGAACGGCTCCGCGGTGTACGCGGTGTCGCCGTGGCCCCGCCGGTCGTAGGCGACCCACGGGCCCGCCACGCCGAGGGCGTCGAGGGCCTCGACGACGCCCGTCCAGGACCGGCGGTCGCAGACGCCGGCGTGCAGGAACACCGCCCGCGCGGCGCCGGGTGGACCCCACCGGGAGCCGGCCAGCGAGACCCGGCCGGCCGGGACGGAGAGCTGCGCGATGTCCACGGCGCCGATCGTGCCCCGACCCTCGGACAGGACCAGCCGGGGCCGCCGGCGACAGGGGCCACCGGCCGCGGGCGCGGGCGGCCCCGGACCGCCAGGGGGCCGGCCGGGTCAGCCCGCGGCAGCCGGGTCGACCACCGGCCTCCCCTTGACCGCGACCACCGGGCAGTCGGCCTCCAGCAGCACCCGCTGGGCGGTGCTGCCGAGGATCAGCTTCCCGATCGGGGAGCGCCGGCGGATGCCGATGACGACCATCGTGGCGCGGACCTCGGCGGCGACGTCGAGGATCGCGGCCGCCGGGTCGTCGTCCGCGGTGAGCTGCCGGACGGTGTGGTCGAGACCCGTGGCCCGCAGCCGCTCCTCGAGGGCGTCCAGGGCCATCTCGCCGGAGATCGGCTGTTCCCCGCGGCGGGGCTGCTCGGCGCTGTTGACGACCGCGATCGCCTCACCGGCCCGTTCCGCCTCCGCGATCGCGCGATCGAGGGCGGCCGCGCCCTCCGCGGTGGCTGTGTACCCGACGACCACGGTCATGGTGTCCTCCTCCGCACCGGTGGACACCCGGTGCCGCCTGTTCGGGAGCACAGCCTCGCCGGCCGGCTCGGTGAGCACGATCACGTGCCCCGCCTACGTCACACCGCTTCGTAGCACAGCTGCTCCACCGTGCCCCGCGGGCCACACCGGACCGACACGCCGCCTCGCGAGCGTCGGACCGCTCCCGCGGAACCAGGCCCGAACTGTCCCTTGACACCGTTGTCATGGGCAGGCATCCTCGAATGGCCGGAGACCACGCCCCTGCTGACGACGTGTCCGGCCGATCGCTCGGTGGACGCCACCGGTGGTGCACCGACCCACCGATGACGTCCAGCACAACCCAATGGAGGGGATCGTCGCCATGGCCGCCGTACTCGAAGCACGCGCCATCACCAAACTGTACGGGCATGTGAGCGCGCTGTCCGGCGCCGACTTCGACGTCGAGGCCGGCGAGGTCGTCGCGCTGATCGGCGACAACGGCGCCGGGAAGAGCACGCTGGTGAAGATCCTCTCGGGTACCGAGATCCCGACGACGGGTCAGATCCTGGTCGACGGCAACCCCGTCACGATCCCCAACCCGACGGTCGCCCGCTCGCTGGGCATCGAGACCGTCTACCAGGACCTGGCGCTCGCGCCGCACCTCGACCCGGTGCAGAACATGTACCTGGGCCGGGAGGTCATGCGGCAGGGACTGCTCGGCCGCCTCGGCTTCATGGACCGGGCCGCGATGTACCAGGGCAGCAAGAAGGCGTTCGACGACCTCGGGGCGACGGTGCGCGACTACCGCGGGTCCATCGGCTCCATGTCCGGCGGCCAGAAGCAGTCGGTGGCGGTCGCCCGGTCGGCGGCCTGGGCCGAGAAGGTCGTCTTCCTCGACGAGCCCACGGCAGCGCTGGGGGTCGTGCAGACCAAGGGTGTCCTCGACCTGATCCGGCGGGTCCGCGACCGCGGGATCGGGGTCGTGTTCATCAGCCACTCGATGCCCCACGTCATCGAGGTCGCCGACCGCGTCCACGTCATGCGCCAGGGCGTGCGGGTCGCGACCTACAAGGCCAAGGAGACCACGATGCAGGAGCTCGTCGGTGCCATGACCGGCGCCGTCACCCAGGAGACGCGCACATGACGAACACGACCACGACGACCACCCCGGCCCCGCCGGCCCCCGTCGGCTCCCCCGAGACCGAGCGGGCGCGGCGCACGCTGCGCGTGCAGGCCCTGCAGATCATCATCGTGCTGGTCGTCATCCTCGCCATCTTCTCGATCGCTGCCCCGCACTCGTTCCTCACCGTCTTCAACTTCCGCGGGATCGTCGTCGACACGTCGATCCTGGCCGTGCTCGGCGTCGGGATGACCTTCGTCATCATCACCGGCGGCATCGACCTGTCGGTCGGCAGCGTCCTCGTGTTCAGCGGGGTCGTGGCCGACAAGGTGATGAAGTCGATGGGCGACAACGGCTGGTGGGTCTCGTTCGTGGGACTCGTGGTGGCGGTGCTCTGCGGCGTGGCGTGGGGGCTGTTCAACGGGACGCTGATCGCCCGGGCCAAGGTGCCACCGCTGATCGTGACCCTCGGCTCGCTCGGGATGGCCCTCGGGCTCGCCCAGGTGATCACCAAGGGCATCGACCTGCGCGACGTCCCGACCGTGCTGGTGAACCGGATCGGCTTCGGCAACATCGTCGGACAGGTCCCGAACCTGTCGGTGATCGCCGCGGTCGTCGTGGTCCTCGGGATCGTCCTGCTGCACAAGACGAAGTTCGGGCTGCACACCTACGCCGTCGGGTCGAACATCGAGGCGGGGCGGCGGGTCGGGGTGAAGGTCGACCGGCAGCTCATCTGGGTCTACGTCCTGTCCGGCACCCTCGCCGGCTTCGCGGGTTTCCTGAACCTGGCGTTCTTCCAGTCGACGACGATCAGCGGCCAGACGCAGACCAACCTCAACGTGATCGCCGGTGTCGTCATCGGCGGCACGAGCCTGTTCGGCGGCTACGGGACGATCTTCGGCACCGTGATCGGGCTGTTCATCCCCACCGTCCTCCAGAACGGGTTCGTGATCCTCGGCGTGCAGTCCTTCTGGCAGCAGGTCGTGGTCGGGGCCGTCCTCATCGCCGCGGTCTACGTCGACCAGGCCCGCCGGGCCACCGCCGCCCGGGGCTCGCAAGGCCGATTTGCCCAGATGATGGCCCACCGGGGCCGTCGCTCAACGAAGGAGCTGGCATGAGAAGGAACGCAACGGGCCTCGGGATCACGGGGACCGCCGCGGCAGGACTGCTCCTGCTCGCCGCCTGCGGTTCGAGCTCGACGGCGACGCCCGCGTCGACGAGCGCACCCGCGTCCGTCGGGACCGCCGCCTCAGCCGGGGCGTCGGCCATGTCCACGACGTCGACGATGTCGAGTGCGATGGCTACCGCCACGGCGGGCGGGAAGTCCCACAGCATCGTCTTCATCCAGGGTGTCGCCGGCGACGGCTTCTACATCACCATGCAGTGCGGCATCCAGTCCGAGGCCGCGAAGCTCGGGGCCACCGTCAAGACCCAGGGGCCGGCGATGTTCGACCCCACCCTCCAGACGCCGATCCTGCAGGCGGTCGTGGCCTCCCACCCGGACGCCATCCTCATCGCACCGACCGACGTGTCCGCGATGCAGGAGCCGATCGCGCAGGCCAAGGCCGCCGGGATCAAGGTGGTGCTGGTCGACACGACGCTGAAGGACCCGTCGGTGGCGGCGTCCGCGATCAGCTCCGACAACCTGGCCGGCGGGGCCGCCGCCTTCGCCGAGCTGGCCAAGCTGGCCCCCGGCGGCGGCGAGGTGATGGTCCTCAACACCGAGCCCGGCGTGAGCACGACCGACGACCGCGCCACCGGCTTCAACGCCGCCGCCAAGAAGGAGTCGAAGTACACCGCGCTCGGCACCCAGTACGACAACGACAGCGCCTCGAAGGCGGCCCAGATCGTCACCGCCACGCTGCAGGCGCACCCGAACCTGACCGGCATCTTCGCCACCAATCTCTTCTCGGCCCAGGGTGCGGCGACCGGTATCCGGCAGGCCGGCAAGCAGGGCAAGGTGAAGGTCGTGGGGTTCGACGCCGATCCCAGCCAGGTCGCGGCGCTGAAGGCCGGGACCGTGCAGGCGCTCATCGCCCAGCAGCCGTTCCAGATCGGGGTGGACGGGGTCGAGCAGGCGATCGATGCCCTGGACGGGAAGCCGGTCACCGCGAAGATCGGGACCAGCTTCAGCATCCTGACCCAGGCCAACCTCGACACCGCCGCGGGCAAGGCCGCGATCTACGCCACCGCCTGCTGAACCGGGCGGGGCGCGGGACGGTAGCCTCCGGCTGACCGGCGCCGGTGGTGGTCGCGTTCGTCGCGGACCACCACCGGCGCACTCCGCGACGGGCCCGGATCCGCGGCGACGCCCGGACGGAGGAGCGGAGGAGCGGCCGTGAGCACCATGCGGGACGTCGCGGCCCGCGCGGGGGTCAGCATCAAGACCGTCTCGCGGGTGTTCAACGACGACGACCACGTCACCGACGAGACCCGGGCCCGGGTCAGAGCGGCGATCGAGGAGCTCGCGTGGGTGCCGAACATGCTCGCCCGCGGGCTGCGGTCCGGCCGCGACGACGCCATCGGGATCGCCGTCCCCGACATCGGGGACCCCTTCTTCGCCGCGATCATCCGCGCGGTGGAGAACGTCGCGGCCCAGCGGGGCACCTCGGTGGTCGTCACCGGCCTGGGCCGGGACCCGACCCGGGAGCGGGCCGCGGTCGAGGCCCTGCTGAACCGGCGGATCGCCGGGCTGATCAGCACCCCGGTCTCCCCCGACCAGTCCTACCTGAGCGCCTGGCAGGACCGGACGCCCACGGTGTTCGTCGACCGCGCTCCCGGGCACCTGCGCGCCGACTACTTCGTCGAGGAGGACTTCGACGGTGCCGCGCGGGCGGTGGACCACCTGGTCGCCCACGGGCACCGGTCGATCGCGTTCCTCGGTGACGAGCTGAGCGTGCCGACGACGGAGCTGCGGCTCCGCGGCTACCGCAGTGCGCTCACCGGGCACGGCCTGGAGATCGCCGACGACCTCGTGGTGGTCGGGGACTGGGTGCGGGAGCGGGCGGTGGCCGCCCTGGAGCGGGTGCTGGCCCGCCGCCATCCGCCGACGGCGGTCTTCTCCTCCAACGCGCAGACCACGATCGGGCTCATCCCGGCCCTGGCGGCGGTCGGCCGGACGGACCTCGCCGTCGTGAGCTTCGGCGACTTCCCGCTCGCCGGGTTCCTGCATCCCCCGCTGACGGTCGTCGACCAGAACGCCGACCGCCTGGGCGCGCTCGCCGCCCGCCGCCTCTTCGACCGGATGGACGCCCCGAACCGGGCGTACCGCCGCCGCAACGTCCTGCCGTTGACCCTGATCGCCCGCGGGTCCGGTGAGCTTCGGCCCGTCGGCACAGGGCACCGACCGGCGGCGGGAGACCACACGGTAGGACGGGACCACCGGACACCGGGACGAGGCGAGGGAGAGGTCGGCGATGGCGGTGAGGAGCGGGGTGCCTCCGTCCGCTGAGCGTCCGCCCGTGCCGGCGGTCCTGGTGAGCGGCCTGCCGGGATCGGGGAAGAGCGTCCTCGGGGCGGCCCTGGCCGCCCGGCTCGGCGCCGCCCTGCTCGATCAGGACACCCTCACCGCCCCCCTCGTGGCCGTGGTCCTCGAGCTCCTGGGCGAGGACCACATCGACGGCGCCCGGGCGGCCGCGCTGACCCGGTCGCCCCGCTACGAGGCCCTGCTCGCCACCGCGGAGGACTGCCTGCGCTGCCGTACGCCCGTCGTCCTCGTGGCCCCCTTCAGCCGGGAACGCCGTGATCCCTCGGCCTGGCTCGAGGTTCGTGAGCGTCTGCAGGTGGCCGGGGGCCGTCCCCGGCTCGTCTGGGTCGACGCGCCGCCGGAGGTGCTGCGCCGACGGCTGGCCGGGCGGGGTGCCGCCCGGGACGTCCTGAAGGTGGCCGACCTCGACGGGTTCGTCCGGACCGCCGACTGGCTCCCCCCGGCGGTCGAGCACCTGCGGGTCGACACCGACGCCCTCGACCCCGAGGCGGCCCTCGATGCCGTGTGCACCCTGCTGGACCTGCCGCCGGCCTGACCTCCCGCCTCCTCGGGCGCTCGGATGCCCGGACGGGCGGGTGGGCCTCCCACAGTCGCCGTTGACACCGTTGTCATGCTCGCCTACCTTGTGGTCCATCAGGCCATGACATCGGTGTCATGTTGAGACTCACCGGCCCGCGGACCCCCGGTCCGGGGTGGCCGGGGACGCGAGTGGGAGGCAGGTGGCCGGGCGTTGACGACCTCCTCGCGCGGACTGCACCTCGGGCTCGACGTCGGGTCGACGGAGACGAAGGTGGTCGCCTACGACGGAGACGGGCACGCGCTGGCCGAGCACAGCGCGCCGACCAGCTGGACGACCCTGCCCGGCGGGGGGGCCGAGACCTCCGGTCGGCGGCTCCTCGAGGGGGCGCTGGCCGCGGTCGGCAGGGTGCTGGCCCTGGTCGACGGCGGGGCCGTCGGGGCCGGGCCGGGATCGGGGACCGTGCTCTCCCTCGGGGTGACCGGCTTCGCCGAGAGCGGGGTCCTGCTCGACGGCGCCGGCGCGGAGAACGGGCCGGTGATCTCCTGGTTCGACACCCGCGGCCGGTCGGAGCTCGACCGGGTCGCCGCGGCGGATCGCGCGGTGCCCGCGGCCTTCAGCCGGACCACGGGGCTGAAGTACAACCCCCAGGCCAGCGTGGGGAAGCTCGCGTGGGGCCTGACTCACGGCCGTGTCCCGACGGCCGGCTCCTGCTGGCTGAGCGTGCCCGAGTTCGTGGTGCACGCCCTCGGCGGCGACCGGGTCGCCGAACCCTCACTGGCGTCGCGGACCGGACTGCTCGACCAGGACACCGGGCGGGCGTCCTCCTGGGTGGCCGACGTCTTCGGCGTGCCCGACACCCTGCTGCCGGACGGGCGCCCCGCCGGGACGAGTGCCGGAGTGGTCACCCTCGACGCGGCCCCGGCCGGGCTCCGCGGGGCGGTCCTCACCGTGGCCGGGCACGACCACCCGGTCGCCGCGGTGGGTGCCGCGGTCACCGGGCCCGGTCAGCTGTTCAACGGTGCCGGGACGGCCGACGTCCTGCTCCGCTCGGTACCCGGGGTCGTGACCGGCGACGCCCGAGCCGCGATCACGGCCGCGGGGATGTCCGTCGGGCGTCACGTGCTCCACGACACCAGCGCCGTCCTCGGCGGGGTCAACGCCGGCCTCGTGATCCGGCGGGTGCTGTCCCTGCTCGGGGCCGCGGACACCGCCGCCCGCGACCAGCTCGACGCCGCGGCCCTGCTGCAGCCGCACCCGGTCCCCGGGGTCACCGTGAGCAGCGGCGGCCGCGACCGCGACCGCGACGAGGTGTCGATCACCGTCCACGGCGACGTCGAGCCCGCGGCGGTTCTGGCGGCGGCGCTGGACCACCTCGAGGCGGCGACCGGCGACCTGGTCCGGATCGCCGAGCGGGCGGTCGGGCCCTACACCGTCGCGGTGTGCAGCGGGGGTTGGTCCCAGATGGCCAGCGTCCGCGCCGCGAAGCAGCGCGTCCTGCCCCGGCTGGTGTTCTCCCCCGTCACCCGACCGGGGTGTCGCGGGGCCGCCCTCCTGGGCGCCGTGGCCGCGGCGGGCGTGGGCGCCGACCACCAACAGGGGCTCACCGATCGCACCCGCCGGTGGAACCACGCCGATCCGTTCGGCGTGCCGCGCCTGCCCGGGACCGCTGGCCGGCGGGACCCCGACCGGCCGGCGCGGCCCCACCCGCTCCCCCTGCCGACCACCTGATCTCCACCTCCGCTGCGTTCCCCGACGCAGCCGCCCAGACCCCGCCGACCCGGACACAGCCGAGCCGAACACAGCCGACCCGAAGGACATGACCATGACGACGACCGTGCACGCCCTGCCCACCCTCGGCCTCGAGGCCATCGCCGACGAGGCCGGCACCTTCGCCATCATCGCCATGGACCAGCGCAACACCCTGCGCCGGATGTTCGCCGCCGAGGGGATCACCGCATCGGACGCCGACCTGGCCACCTCCAAGGCCGACGTCGCGCAGGCCCTGACCCCGCTGGCGAGCGGCATCCTCTTCGACCCGACGATCGGTGTCCCCGCGGTCCTCGGGGCCGGCGCCCTGGCCGACGAGTGCGGGCTGCTGGTCGCGGCCGAGCCCGAGGTCCGGACGACGTTCCAGGGTGAGCCCCGCACGCGGTGGGAGCCCAGCCAGGACGGGGCGTGGGTGCGCCGGATCGGCGGCCAAGCGGTGAAGTTCCTGGTGAACCTGCGCGCGGACCGGGCCGTCGTGCCCGGGGAGCCCGACATCTCCGCCGAGGTGCTGGCCGTGTCGCGCCAGGTGTCGGTGGACGCGCACGCCGCCGGTCTCCCGTCCGTCATCGAGAACCTGGTCTACCCCCTTCCCGGGGAGGAGGCCCTCAGCCCGGCCGAGAAGGAGACCGCGATCATCGAGGCCGCCCGGGCCCTCACCGAGATCGACGAGATCGACCTGCTGAAGCTGGAGTACCCCGGGTCGGCGGCGGGCTGCCGCCGCCTGGCCGCGGTCCTGACCAAGCCGTGGGCGGTGCTGTCCGCCGGGGTCGCCTTCGACCAGTTCCAGGACGCGCTCGCCGTCGCCTACGACGAGGGCGGCGCCTCCGGGTTCATCGCGGGCCGCTCGGTGTGGCGGGAGTCGCTGCCCCTTCAGGGAGCTGCGCGCTCGACGTTCCTCTCCGAGGTGGCCCGTCCCCGCCTCGAACGGCTGATGGCGGCCTCCGCGGGCCGGGCCCGCCCGTGGATGCAGGCGGTCCGCGCGACCCGCTGACCGCCGGGCCTGTCCGCCGTGCACCGCGCGGTGCGCCGCTGGGCTCACCCGGGAACCCGGGTTGCCGGTCGACGGCGATCCGAGGGCCGGCCACCTCCCCGGAGTCGGCCCGGCCCGGATGGGCCTGGAGGACCTCGTGGGGTCCGCGCAGCGCCCTCGATCTCCTCGGTGACGTCGGCCGCGGTGACCGGGGGCCCGGCTCGGCGCCCCGGTCGGCGGCCGGCGTGCCACGCCCTCCCGTGCGGTCAGGCGCCTGATCCCCGCTGCCGCAGGGGGTTCTCGGCCTGCTCCCGTCGCGCGGCTCCCGCCGGATCGGCGCGCCGGTCCGCGGCTCGGGCCTCGCTGAGCTGGAAGCGGACCGCGAGGACCGCCAGGACCGAGGCGGGGACGGCGAGCAGCCCGAGCTGCGCCCAGCCGCGGGGCGGGTCGAGGAAGAGTCCGAACACGAGCGCGGCGACCGCGGCCGCGCCGAGCAGCCCGAGGACCGTCCCGGTCCGGGTCCAGCCGCCGCGTCGCGGCCTCACGGCGTCAGCACGATCTTGTGGACCGTCCGGTCGGTCCGCAGTGCCTCCAGGGCCTTGCCGTACTCCGCGAGGGAGTACCGGTGGGTGATCAGGCCGGCGGTGCTGATCCGCCCGGTGCGCAGCGCGGCGACGGTGGCCGGGAACGCGTCGATCTCCGCGAAGGAGCCCTTGATGGTGATCTCCCGGCGGAACACGTCGAACGGGCTGAAGCTGACCCGGTCGGCGGGGGTGGTCACGCCGTAGACCATGACCGTGCCCCCGCTGCGGGTCAGGGGTACGCACTGCTCCCCGACGGCCGGTGACCCGGTGGCCTCGACGACCACGTCGAACCCGCCGCCCGACATCGACATGAGGGCGGTGACGCTCCCCGCGAGGTCGCCGCGGTCCATCAGCAGGGTGCGGTCGACACCGAGCGCCCGGGCCCGGTCCAGCTTGAACTGCGACGAAGCGGCGACGGTGACGCTGGACGTCCCGCCGTGGACCAGCAGCTGGGCCAGGAGGAGACCCGTCGGACCGGCCCCGAAGACCAGCGCGCTGGACCCGGGCCGGACCGCGAGGGTCTCCAGCCCGTGCATCGCGCACGAGGCGGGCTCGGTGAACACCGCGGTGTCGGGATCGATGCCGTCGACGCCGTAGACGAACTCGAACGGCACGCTGAGGTACTCCGCGAACGTCCCGGGCCAGTTCGTGCCGAGACCTTTCAGGTTCGAGCACATCAGGGTGTTCCCGGCCCGGCAGTACGCGCAGTGCCGACAGTTGACGTTGGGGTTCACCGTGACGGCATTGCCCACCGCGAGGCCCACGACGTCGGCGCCGACCTCCACGACGGTCCCGACGAGCTCGTGCCCGGGGATCAGGGGGAACTCGGCCAGGAAGTCACCGTTGTGGATGTGGAGGTCGGTCCCGCAGATGCCGGTCTGCACGACCTCGATCAGCACGTCCCCGCGTCCCGGCACCGGGACAGGGACGTCGGTGACCGTGAAACTGCGGGGGGCGTCGTACACGACAGCACGCATGGGCGTCCTCATCTGACCGGCAGCGGGCGGGTGCGGTGCGGGTGGCGGGCCGCAATCGTGGCACGCGGTCCGACCCGGTGGGCCCGTCGAGGGACGGACACCGCACGGTCGCTGGAGTCCGTCCCTCGAGCAGACACGCCTGTCAGTGAGGATGCGCGTCGATGACACCGTTGTCAACCAGCTCCGGACCCCCCGCCGGGACTCGTCGACGAGGCTGGTCGGCGGGGTCAGTCGTCCTCGCCGCTGTCGTGGTCGGGGTGGTTCGCGGCGCCGTCCTTCCAGTAGGCGCGGGTGTGCAGCGCGGCCCGGTCGAGGCCGCGCCCGCCCAGCAGGTGCCGGCGGACGCGGCGCATCGCGGTCGCCTCCAGGCCGACCCAGCCCCGGCCCGCACCCGACGGCAGGGCGAGGGTCTCGACCGCCTCGGCGGCGGCCGCGCCCGCGGCGCCCCCTGACGGGTGCCGCCACGTCGTCGTCAGCTCGGCCCGGGTGGTGAAGCCGCGGTGCTCGGTGAGGCCGGCGACCTCGGCCACCAGCAGGACCCGGGCCCCGGCCGGGGCGTCGGCGAGGATCGTCGCGACTGCGGGCAGGGCGGTCTCGTCGGCGACCAGCAGCGTCCAGTCCGCCGCCGGGTCGAGCCGGTACGCGCCCCGCCCGCCGGTGATGACGACCTCGTCCCCCGGTTCGGCCGCTGCCGCCCAGGTCGAGGCCGGTCCCGCCGCGTCGTGCAGGGCGAAGTCCACGGCCAGCGTGCGGGCGGCGGTGTCGACGGAGTGCGGAGTGTAGGTCCGGCGGACCGGCGGCGGGGAGTCCACCGGCCACTGCGGGCCGTCCGGACCGGGCGCGAGCAGGCGGACCGCGGCCTCACCGGGCGCCGGGAGCAGGAGCTTGCAGTGGGTGGCGGGCCCGTCGTTGGGGTAGTCGGCCAGGTCGTCACCGGTGAAAGTGATCCGCCGGGTCAGCGGCGTCACGGACGTGACCGCGGCGACGGTCACGCGGTGGAACTTCGGCGGTGGTCGCCGCCGGCCGGTCGGGGCGGTGGTCGGGGTGCTCACAACGTCTCCGTTCGGGGTGGTTCCGTTCCGGGTGCCGATGTCGGACCCGGCCTCAGTCGGACGCCTGACGATATATCGCTGACGCGCCGACGGTCCAGCTCCGCCGGTCGGTGCTCCGGCGGGCACGCCCGGCCCGCCCGCCGGAAGGTGGACCACGACGGCACCGCCCAGCCCTGGAGACGACATGCGCCTGGCCCCGCTTCCCCCCGACGAGCTGTCGGACGACCAGCACGTGCTCTACGACGACATCCGCGCGGGAATCGCGAAGAGCCTGCAGGGCTTCGAGTCCGAGGACGCCGACGGTGCCCTGGTCGGCCCGTTCAACCCGATGCTGCGGTTCCCCCGGTTCGGCCGGCCGCTGTGGGAGTTCACCGCGAGCCTCGCCGAGGACCCGACCCTGCCGTCGACGGTGCGCGAGGTCGCGATCCTCACGGTCGGTGGCCACTTCCACGCGCGCTACGAGCTGTACGCCCACACCCGGGTCGGCGAGGCCTCCGGGCTCCCGCAGGCGACGGTCGCGACCCTCGCGGCGGGCGAGCGCCCCGCCGCCCTCTCGGCCGAGGAGGCCGTCGCCCACGACGTGGCCGCCGCCCTGTGCCGTCCCGGCTCGCTGCCCGAGGCGACCTACCGCGCGGCGGTGGCGGCCTTCGGCGTGGACGGCACCGCCGAGCTCGTGCACCTGGTCGGTGCGTACGCGCTGATCAGCATGGTCCTCAACGCCTACGACGTGCCGGTGCCCGACAGCGCCGAGGCCTGAGCCCGGACAGCCGTCGGACGGGCGGCGCCGGGGCGGCCGGACAGGTCGCGTCGCCGGGTGTGTCGTACCGTGAGCGAGCGTCCGGGGGACGTCCCGGACATGCGGGCGGTCGGACACCAGTGGGGGTGCGCGGTGGGCGTGAAGACCTGGATCGAGGGCTGGCCGGTCTACCGGCAGCTGACCGGATCGGACCCCCTCGCCCGGGGCGCGGCGTCGCAGTCGAAGGTCTCCGCGACGCTGGTCCCCCGCACGGTCGGCGCGGACTCCGTCACCAAGAGCATCTGCCCCTACTGCGCCGTCGGCTGCGGGCAGAACGTGTACGCCAAGGACGGGAAGGTCGTCCAGATCGAGGGCGACCCGGACTCCCCGATCAGCCGCGGCCGCCTCTGCCCCAAGGGCAGTGCGAGTGAGCAGCTGGTCAACTCCGCCGGCCGCATCACCCAGGTGCTCCACCGCGCCCCGTACGCCACCGAGTGGGAGCCGATGGACCTCTCGGAGGCCATGGAGCGGGTGGCGGTCAAGACCCTGGCCGCCCGCCGCTCCGGCTGGGAGGACACCGACGAGTCCGGCGCCCGCCTGGCCCGGACCCTCGGGGTGGCGCTGCTCGGCGGGGCGACGCTGGACAACGAGGAGAACTACCTCATCAAG
>CAXSIB010000011.1:0-20317 GCA_964237095.1 uncultured Actinomycetales bacterium | reverse complement strand
CCCGACCCGCCATGTCATTTGGTGAGCCGGACGCACGCCCCACGCCCCCTTGGCTCCCCGAGACTGCTCACGAAGCGCCGCTCACCAACCCAGGCAGGACCGGCCACGGCCCCTGACCTGCACGACCGTGACCCGCGGGTCGACCAAAGCTCGTCTCCACCGCCTACGGGAGATCACCTCGCCCAGGCGGTTGCTGGCCGTTGTCACGCACCCCACATGTGATGTGATCGCTGATAAGTGGCCGGTAGGACAGCGCGGGTATGTCAGTAGTCGAGGGTGACCTGGACCCGCCGGTTCGCCGCCCGACCGGCTGGGGTCTGGTTGGTGGCGGCGGGGTGGGTGTCCCCGAATGAGACCGCGACCGTGCGGAGGTGGGTGCCCGCGGTGAGGAACCGGCAGACGGCGGCCGCGCGGGCCAGGCCGAGGCGACGGTTGGCGGGGTGGTCGCCGGCGGTGTCGGTGTACCCGGCGCACCTGATGACCCGGACCCCGCCGAGGTGGTGGCGCAGACCGGTGAGGTCGGCCCGGTCGGTCGGGGTCAGGGTCGCCGAGGCGGGGGCGAAGTACAGCGGCCGGGGGACGACGGTGGCGTGGGTGACGATCCGGGTCCGGCAGGTGGCGACCACCACCGGCGCGGGGCCCGGGACCCGCACCGCGGCGACGGCGGTCACGGTGACCCCCCCGACCCGGGCGGCGAGGACCTGGCCCTGGCGGGTGAGGGACACGACCACGGTGACCCGCCGGGTCGCCGCGGTCGTGGTCCGGCGGCTGTGGCCGAGGATCACGGTGTGCCCGTCGACGTGGGCGAGCAGGCCCACCGAGCAGCCGGTGAGCCGGCCGGTGGACACCAGACACGTCACCGCCACCCGCGCGGTCCGGTGGCCGACCACGGTCAGGGCCGCCACCCGCAGCCGGGCGGCCGGCGGGACCGGGACGGCCACGGCGGTGACGGTGGGGGTGTAGGTCGCGGATCCGGTGTGGCCGTAGGCATCGGTCACCTCGAACACCACCGGGGTCGCGGCCCCGTGGAACCCGGCCGCCGGGGCGAAGGTGAGGACCCCGGTGGCGGCCCGGACCGTGTAGGTCCCCTCCCCGGCCACGGTGACCGAGGTGGCCGGCCCACCCGGGGTCAGCAGGCCCACCGATCCCCCGGCCGGGACCGCGATGGTGGTCGACTGGACCGCGGTCCCGAGCCCGCGAGTCACCCGGGCCGTCGGCGCCGGAGCGGGCGGCGCGGTCACGGTCACCGTCCACGTGCCCCTGGTGGACTGGCCGGCGGGGTCGGTGACGAGCAGCCCCACCGCGCCGGTCCCGGTGAACCCGAGGTCGGCGACAAAGGTGAGGACCCCGGTGGTCGGGGCGGCGGTGAAGGTCCCGACCCCGACTTCGGTCGCCGAGGTGGTCGGCCATCCCGGGCTGAGGAACAGCACCGATCCCCCCGCGGGCACGGCCACGGTCACCACCTGCGCGGTGGTCCCCACTCCGGCCGACGACACATCCCCGGATGCCGCTACAGGTGTCGCCGGTGCCGCCCGTCCCGACCGCACTGCGACGGCGGCGGCACCGGGGAGGTGTCCCCTGGTCCCGGCCGGGGTGGAGGCGTGCGCCCCCGGCAACGGCCCCGCAAGGGGCAGCACCCCCAATGCCACCGCGGCAACCGCGCCAGCACACCACCGCCGCAACCCCGTGGATCCCGCCAATCCGGAAGTCGGCATCGACATCTCCCTGTCTGGCTCCCCAACCAGGTAACCGCCCTCGACGATCCCGACGGTGACCCCACGTGTGCGACTGATCATGCCCCGCCACCGGCCCCCAGCCAAGATCCCGACCGAGGGTCGGACCACCACCCTCACCCGACCCCCGGAGCCCGGCGACACCGACCACGCGACCCGTCCGCGGGCGGGGACCCCGGCCCGGCCCGGGAATCCCTACCGACGACGCCGAACCCCGAAACCCACCCGCACCGCAACCAGCCCGAACCGCGACCACACCCGAACCGGGACACCCACGTCCGACCACCGCCGCACCACGTGCGACCGGCATTGACCTGCCCCCCGGGTCGCCGGTCGGCTGGAGCGCTCGACCCCTCCCCCGCCACCCCGACGAATCACCGCCGGCAGCCGGATGCGCGGCGTCGCCCACCCCGGCTGTGATGTGGCTACTCATAAGTGGCCACTACGGATTCCACCGACCAGCAGGAGCGGTCTGACGCACTTCGCAGATCATGCCGACCTTCTGCATGATCCGGAGGGATCTCGAGGACTTCGTGCACCAGCCCGGTGCACAACTGCCATGACAGGTGCAGGTCCGCGTCCGAACCGATGATCGACCGTCTGGACCCGCCGAGCTCGGGTGGCGCAGCACCGGTGTCGCCGGAGCGCCTGCGACGTCCTGTCGACCCAGCTCGAGTAACGGGGAACGTCGTCGAGGTGCGTGACGAGCCCGTCGTCTCTCGATACGGCGACAGGCAACTTCTCCAACCGTGGTCGTGGCAGTCACCCACGACGTGACCCGCGTCAGGAGGCAGCCTTGACGAGCTGAGCAACCCTTGTCCTCACCTGATAAGAGCTGGATAGTTCGCTAAGCTAAAACGAAGGCGTCGGGGGCTGCGAAGGGAGTGCCGGTGGATCCGCGGGACAACCCCTACACCCCGAACGCCGGCGCCCGCCCGCCGCTGCTGGTCGGCCGCGACGCCCAGCTCGCCGCCTTCGACGTCCTGCTGACCCGCCTGGACCGCGGGCGCACCGCGCAGTCGATGATCGTGACCGGCCTGCGCGGGGTCGGGAAGACGGTCCTGCTGAACGCATTCGAGCAGGTCGCCACCGACCACGGCTGGGTCACGGTGGAGGCGGAGATCGCCCGCAGCACCCCGTTCGGGCCGCGGATGGCGCACCTGGCGCGCCGCGCGCTGTTCGGGATCGCCCCCCGGGCGCGGTGGGGGGACCGGGCGCGGCGCGCGGCGGCGGTCCTGACCTCGTTCAGCCTGAGCGTGGCCCCTGACGGTGCGGTCACCGCCGGGCTCGAGGTGGACCCCGCGGAGGGCGCGGGGGACTCCGGTCAGCTCGAGGACGACCTGACCGACCTCGTGGTCGCTCTCGGTGAGGCTGCCCGTGACCACGGCACCGGGGTGGTGTTCCTCTTCGACGAGGTCCAGTTCCTCACCGCCGGCGAGTTCGAGGCCCTCATCGCCGCACTCCACAAGACCGTGCAGCGCCAGCTGCCGGTGACCCTGGTCGGCGCCGGGCTGCCGCAGGTCCCGCGGCTGGCCGGGGAGGCCAGGTCGTACGCGGAGCGGCTGTTCACCTTCCTCGAGATCGGCCGGCTGCCCGACGCCGACGCCGCGCGGCCCTGACCGGGCCCGCCGCCGACCAGGACGTCTCCTTCACCCCCGACGCGGTCGCGGCGATCCTGGCCTACACCGAGGGCTACCCCTACTTCCTGCAGGAGTACGGCAAGACCGTGTGGGACGAGGCCGCCGGGTCCCCGGTCGACGCCGCCACCGTCGAGGCGTGCCGGGTCCTGGTCGAGGCCACCCTCGACGCCGGGTTCTTCCGGGTCCGCGCCGAACGGACCACCGACCTGGAGCTGCAGTACCTGCGCGCCATGGCCGAACTCGGCCCGCAGGCCCACCGGGCCGCCGACGTCGCGCGCGTGATGGCACGGACCAGTGAGCAGCTCGGCCCGACCCGGTCCCGCCTGGTCGACAAGGGCCTGCTGTTCACCCCCGGCCACGGCCTGGCCGCGTTCACCGTCCCCCAGTTCGACCGGTACCTGCGCCGCACCCACGACCTCACCGTCACCCCACCCCGCCGGCGGCGCTGACCCGGCCCGGATGACCCACCGGTCCGGTCCGGCACGACCGGCCGGCAGCGACAGCCCCGACCTCGTATCCGGGCTCAGCGGCCGGCCACTCCGCACAGACCCGGTCAGTCGCCGATCCCGGCCGCGGCCGCCGACACCGGGGTGCCGGAAGGCCGGACGGGAAGGTGCTCGACGCGGCGCCAGCCACCCCAGATCCCGGACACCGGAGCGATCGACGCGGCGTAGGCGGTGCACGCCGCCCGGACCGGGCAACCCCGGCACACCGCGACCGCGGCGGTGTCCCACGGGGTCCACCCGTCGGTGGTGAACACCTCCGCGACCACCGGATCCAGTCCGGGAGCCGCGCACGCCGCGGCCTTCCCCCACTGCCCCGGCGGAGCCGCCACCAGGGCCGTCGACCGGTCCGTCGCCCCGGTGACCGGTGAACCGCGCACCCTCGAGCGTCGCCCCGCGTCTGCGGTCAAACCCGGCCGACACTCCGGCCACCACCGCTGCAGCGACCGCGGCCAGGCCGGCCGGTCAACCTCGAACGGCCGACCCGACCGGGACAGGGCTCCGGGCCGCTACGAGGCGCCCGCGGCGAAGGCGACGCTGCGTCCTCCGGGACCTGCGGAACGTCCGGATCGTCGACGCGAGCTCGCTGGCCGCGGTCAGCGCACGTCCGGTGTCGGTGAGGTCGGGTTTCAGGGCACGAGCTCTGCCTCACCTGAGGTGGCCGCCGTCGGATGGGTCGGCACCGCCGACGCGGTCACCGCCACCATCCCCCCGCCGGGGGTGAGGTGCTCGGCGAGGGCGTACCGCACCCACGGTGGCACCAACCCTGCTCCGGTCGACCTCCGAGGCGGCTGATCGGTTTGCGTGGTGGTTGCTGACCGCGGTGTTCAGGGCCGGCCCGTGAGCCTGGCCGCGGACGCCACGGGAGATCGGGCGGTCTTGTTTGTCGGATCCGCTGGGCGTGCTTCGTCGTCTTGGAGACGATGGCTACACCGAGGAGGAGACCATGAGGTATGTGATGTTCGTGTGCACGGACACCGAGCCGGACGCGGTGGCGGGCGGCCCGGGCGATGACGTGGACCGGTGGGTGACGTTGGCGGGGGCCCGGCGGGTCGAGGGCCAGCGGTTGCGGGACCCCTCCGACGCGACCGTCGTCCGGGTCCGCGGGGGGCGGACCCTGGTGACGGACGGGCCGTTCGCGGAGACCAAGGAGTGGATCGCCGGTTTCGACGTGCTGGACTGCGCCGACCTCCACGAGGCCATCGCGCTCGCCGCCGCGCATCCGATGGCGCGCTACGGCCGCCTCGAGCTGCGTCCGTTCTGGCCGTTCGACGACGAGTGAACCCCCTCGCCGGTGCACCCCCGACGGTCTCCGGGCGGCCCGGGTCCGGGTGGGCGGTGAGGTGAGTGGTCCCGGTGACCCCGGTGGCGGTGTCCGGGGGGTGGTGGCGGTGACCATGGCCGCGCAGCGGCTGCGGATCGTGGCGTCGCTGATCGGGTTGACCGGTGACTGGGAACTGGCCGAGGACTGCGTCCAGGACGCGGTGGAGAAGGCCCTGCGGACCTGGACCCCCGGCCGGGTCCCCGACCGGCCGGGGGCGTGGCTGACCGTCGTCGCCCGCCGCCGGGCGGTCGACGTGCTGCGCCGGCGGGCCGCGCAGACCCGGGCCCTGCAAGAGGTGGTGACGGAGGAGGTGATGAGCGTGGAGGAGATGGGGGACAGCCCGGACATCGCCGATGACCGGCTCCGGCTGGTCTTCACCTGCTGCCATCCCGCGCTGGCGCTGGAGTCCCGGGTGGCCCTGACTCTGAAGACCGTGTGCGGGTTCGACACCGCCGCGGCCGCGGCGGCGTTCCTGGTCACCGAGGCGACGATGTCCCAGCGCCTGCTGCGGGCCCGCGCGAAGATCACGAACGCGGGCATCCCCTACGCGGTGCCCGACCCCGGCGAGCTCCCGGCCCGCGTCGACGGGGTCCTCGCCGTGATCTACCTGCTCTTCAACGCCGGCTACTCCGCCGGCCCCGACCAGCCCGACACCGCGGCCCTCGCCGGGGAGGCGGTCCACCTCGCCACCGTCCTCACCGAGCTGCTGCCCGCCGAGGCCGAGGCGTTCGGGTTGCTCGCCCTGCTCCTCCTGCAGCACTCCCGCCGCCCCGCCCGGTTCGACGCGGCCGGCGCGATCGTCACCCTGGAACACCAGGACCGCCGCCGGTGGTCCCGACCCCTGATCGACCGGGGGCTGGCGGCGCTGCACCGGTCGGCCAGCCTGGACCCCGCCGCGGGGGCCTACCGGCTGCAGGCCGCGATCGCGGCCGAGCACACCCGGGCGCTCTCACCGCAGGACACCGACTGGGCCGCGATCCTCTCCTGCTACGACGACCTCCTCCGGTTCCACCCCTCACCCGTGATCGCCCTGAACCGGGCGGTTGCCGTGGCCATGGCCCACGGACCCGACGCCGGTCTGGGCGCCCTCGCCGTAGCCGACGTCCCCGCCCTGCACGGCTACTTCCTGCTGGCCGCGACCCGCGCCGAGCTGCTCACCCGAGCCGGGTGGGTCGAGGAGGCCGCCGCGGAGCTGCGCCGCGCCAGGACCCTCGCCCCGACCACCGCCGAAGGCCGTTTGATCGACGAGCGGCTCGCCGCCCTGACCACTGCGGCGGACTGACCACCCGCCGGGACAGGAGACCGACCACCGCCGGCACCGACCGCGCCACCACCCCGGCCATTCCCCGAGGCCGCAGCGCACCCACGGCCGCCGCCCCAGCCCCACCGGTCACCGCTCCACCAGTGACAGGTCGCTGACCTGGCTGTCGAGCAGGTCGGCGAGGTGGTCGGCCCCTCCCTCGCCGCCCCCCGACAGATCACCGCTGCCAGCCGGGTACCTGGCCGTTGTCACCCACCCCGTCTGTGATGTGACCGCCCGAAAGTGGCCAGGATGACAACCAGTTCCAGCGGCCGCGGCCGCTCGATGACCCGTTCCCAATCCCGGCTCTGCGACCTGGGCACACCTGAGGTGGAGCGCGCCCATTCCGCGATTTCTCAGTTGAAGGTGAAGACCTGGGCCAAGTTGGCATTGCAGTCGTAGATCTGTAGTGGGGTCTGGTTGGCGGTGTTCCCGCTGGGGTCGTCGAGGCACCGCCCCGATTGGGGATTGCGCAGTGAGCCGTTGGCCTGGGGAATCCACTTCTGGCCTCCGACGCCGTTGCAGTCGTACAGCTCGACCCTGGTGCCGTTGGCGGTGGCGTTGCCGTCGATGTCCAGGCACCGTCCGAGGGTCCTGACGGTCTGGTCGGCGTTGAGGGTCCACTGCTGGTCGCGGGCGAGGGGCTGGAACGTCTCGATGGTGAGGCAGTCGTAGAGCTGGACGACGGCCTGGTTTCCGCCGGTGTCGTCCCCGGCCACGTCGACGCACTTGCCTCCCGGGCCGATGATCGGCTCCCCTCCGGTGAGGGTGAACTGCTGCGCGGGGTTGCCGTTGCAGTCGTAGAGCTGGAGGGCGGTGCCGTTGGCGGTGTTGCCGCTGGGGTCGTCGAGGCAGCGCCCGGACTGGGGATTGCGCAGCGAGCCGTTGGCCTGCGGAATCCACTGTTGACCGCCGGCGCCGTTGCAGTCGTACAACTCGACCTTGGTGCCGTTGGCGGTGCTGTTCCCGGCGAGGTCCAGGCAGCGGCCGAGGGTGGCCAGGGTGCCCGTGCCGATCGCGCTGGGTGACCAGTGCTGGTCCGCGGCGAGGGCGCGGCAGTCGTAGAGCTGGACTGCCGCCAGGTTGACTCCGGTGTCGTCGCCGGCGACGTCGACACATTTCCCGCCGGGTCCGGTGATGGTCGTGCCGGGGCCTCCGCCGCTGCTGACTCCGCTGTAGCCGGCGGCGACGATGTTGGCCTCGACGGCGTTGTCGGCTGCGTCGGTGGAGTACCCGGCGGTCATGACGCCTTCGAAGAACGACTGGGTGCCTCGGTTGCTGTTGTCCCCGCCGGTGCCGAGGACGATGGATCCCTCCTGGTGCATCGGGGAGTACCCGGCGGGCAGGGCCCCGCTGTACCAGATGGACAGGGCGCCGGTCTGGGCGTCACCCCCCTTCAGGGCGAACGTCGTCTGGCCGTTGTTCTTCAGCAGGGCGGTCACGAACTTGCTGGGGTTGCCTCGGTTGGCGGTGTTGACCGCGGTCTGGCCCTCGAACACCCCGTTCTCCAGGTCCGCCTCGACCCACGGGCCGTGCCCGGTGCTGTCGGGGGCGTTGAGCAGCGCGAGGTTGAGGGCGTCCATGTGGCTGGCGCCGGTGTCGGTCTCGGTCTTTTCGACGTTACCGAAGTCGCTACAGCAGCCGTTGTTGACGTTGGTGCCGCTGGCGACCTCGTACATCGACTCGGGTTGGCCGTTGGTCGCGACCCCGGCGCCGGGGGTGTTGCGGTACCCGACCCCGGGGGGCAGGTAGATCCCGTAGACGGCGTGTCCGGCGACCGTGACCGGTAGGGCGTTCGCTGCCGCGCCAACGTTGGCTCCCCCGGCGGCACCCGCCCCGGCGATGGTCAGGTCGTTGTGTCGGGACGACTGGTCGTAGACCTTGGTGATGACACAGGTCGTACCGCCGCAGAAGGTGTCCTGCGCGGCGGCGTTGGCGTATCCGCCGGCGGCGAGCAGGCCGATGTCGCGGGCGGTGCCGTCGGAGGACCGGGTCACCTGGTACAGGTTTCCGCTGTAGGTGCCGTAGAGGGCCCGGACGGAGCTGTAGGCCGCCACACAGGAGGTGCCGGCGCTGCCGTAGAGGTCACACGGCAGTGACGTGGCGGCGTGCGCGCCGCCCGGCGCGCCGAGCAGGGACACCGCGGCGAGGGCCGGGGCGGTGAGGACCGCCACCGCGAATCGGTGGCGAGCAGAGGACCGGGACGGGGACTGGCCGGGTGCGGACGAGTTCGGCACGTGCTGCCTCCTCAAACGCGGGGCAGCGTCGGTGCGTGCCCCGGTCATCGCGCTTAATCGATTAAGCAGCGAGGAAGTCGACCGTAGTCCTGTCCTCACCGACGGTCAACTGGCTGTCGCGGGGCTGGGGTTGGACGCTGGCGGTGCGTCGAGCGGCGCCCGCCATTCCGTCCTCGATCGCCAGCGGGAGTTCGGTACTGGGATCGTGTGGTCCGGGCCGGCCCTGCCTCCTGGGTTCGGGAGCGTCGGTGCTGCCCGCTTCCCGAGCCGTCCAGGCCATCGACCGCCGGGCCGGTCCGTGCCGTCGACGCCAGCTGAGGGACAAGCGCGGGTCCGCGGCGGTGTCGTCGGATCAGTTCCCGGTACGGGTGAGGCGGAGCAGGTGCCAGGAGACCGGCGGCAGGACCGCGGTGAGGAGGTCCCCGTCCAGGCGTGAGCCGGTGGCAGTGGCGGGATTGACCCGCTCGGGGAACTCCGCGGTGTTCGCCGCGAGCAGGTCACCGCCGCCGAGGGTGAGGTGCTCGGCGAGGACGTACCCGCGGTGCTCGCGCAGGGTGGCGTCGAGGGTGGCCGCCTCGGTCGGGTGGCGGTTCACCGCGAGCACGGTCAGGTCGCCCGTGGCCGGGTCGCGGGTGGCGACGACGTCGACGGCGGGGACGTCGCCGGCCGCGCCGCCGTCGACGAGCGGGCTGCGTGTCTCGACCCGCAGTACGTCGCCGCGGGCGTGGCGGGCGGTGAGGGCGAACGGGTGGAAGATCGTCTGCCGCCAGGCGGTCCCGTCGGGTTCGGTGCGGATCGGGGCGATGACGTTGACCAGCTGCGCGAGGCAGGCGACGCCGACCCGGTCGCTGTGGCGGAGCAGGCTCATGAGCAGGCTCCCGAGGACGACCGCGTCCTCCACGGTGTACTCGTCCTCGATGAGCCGCGGCCCGGTCACCCACTCGGTGGTGGTACCGGTCATCGTCGAGGGCCGGTGGTCGTACCAGAGGTTCCATTCGTCGAAGGACAGCTTGAGCTTGCGCCGCGAGCGCTTCCTCGCCCCGACGTGGTCGGCGGTCGCGGTGACCGCGTCGATGAAGGTGTCCATCGCGGCGGCGGAGGCGAGAAAGCCGGCGCGGTCACCGGGGTGGTGGGCGAAGTAGGCGTGCAGAGACAGGTAGTCGACGTGGTCGTAGGTGTGCTCGAGGACCTCGGCCTCCCAGGCCCCGAAGCTCGGCATGTCGGTGTTGGAGCTGCCGCAGACGACGAGGGAGATGTCCGGGTCGAGTGCCCGCATGGCCTTGGCGGTCTCCCCGGCGAGCAGGCCGTAGTCCCGGGCGGTCTTGTGCCCGACCTGCCAGGAGCCGTCCATCTCGTTGCCCAGACACCACAGGCGGATGTCGTGCGGCGCGGCCACCCCGTGGGCGCGGCGCAGATCTGACCAGCGGGTCCCCCCGGGGTGGTTGGCGTACTCCAGCAGGGCGCAGGCCTCGGCGATCCCGCGGGTGCCGAGGTTGACGGCCATCATCGGCTCGACCCCGGCTTCGCGTGCCCAGCCCATGAACTCGTTCAGCCCGAAGGTGTTCGGCTCGACGGAGTGCCAGGCGAGGTCGAGTCGGGTGGGCCGGTCCTCGACCGGTCCGATCCCGTCCTCCCACTGGTAGCCGGAGACGAAGTTGCCGCCGGGGTAGCGGACCAGGGTGACCCCGAGTTCCCGGGTGAGCTTCAGCACGTCCAGGCGGCGGCCGTCGATCCCGGCCTCGGGGTGGCCCGGTTCGAAGATCCCCCCGTACACGCACCGGCCCATGTGCTCGACGAGGGAGCCGAACAGGTGGGGCGGGACGGTGCCGACCGTGAACTGCGGGTCGAGGACGGCGGTGGCGGTGATCAAGGAAGTCCGTTCTGGTGGCGGGGCGGGGCCGGGGTCGTGTCGGGGGGCTGGTCGGACGTGGAGCCGGCGGGCTACTTGAGTCCGGTGGTGGCGACGCCCTGGACGAAAAACCGCTGCGCGAGCAGGAAGGCGATCGCGAGCGGGGTCAGGGAGATCGCCGCGCCGGCCATCAGCGCGGCGTGGTCGACCCCGGACTGGCTGGAGAAGACGGTCAGCGCGGCCGGCAGGGTCCGCATGGTCAGGCTGCTCGTGACGACCAGCGGCCACAGGAAGTCGTTCCACAGCGCGGTGAACTGGATGACGAACAGCGACGCCAGGACCGGCTTCGACATCGGCAGGATGATCCGCCAGTAGATCGCAAACGTGCGGGCCCCGTCGACGCGGGCGGCGTCGTCGAGCTCACGCGGCAGCTGCTGGAAGAACTGGCGGAGCAGGAAGATCCCCAGGGCGCTGGTAGCCCGCGGGATGATGAGCCCCCGGTAGGAGTTCAGCAGGCCCAGGTGGAAGAGGTTCAGGAACACCGGGATGAGGGTCACCTGGAACGGGACCATCAGCGTCGCCAGGACCAGCAGGAACACCGCGTTCTGGCCGCGGAAGGTGAGCCGGGCGAGGGCGAACGCGGTGAGGGAGTCGAAGAACAGCAGCAGCAGGGTGGCCCCGCCGGCGAAGATGAAGGTGTTGAGCAGCAGCCGCCCGAACGGGAGCTCGGTGAGCACCGCGTCGAAGCCGTGCAGCGTCCAGTGGTGCGGCAGGAGCCCGGCGGGGTCGGCGTAGAGGTCCGGCGCAGTCCGAAATGCCACCCCGATCATCCAGACGAACGGGATGAGGGTCGCGGCGGCGGCCACGCAGATCAGGACCCACGAGCCGGCCGCGCCGATGCGGGCCGCGACGTTCAGCACCGACCGCCCGGTCGTCGCGGGGCGGGTGTCGCGGGTGACGGTGAGGGTCTCAGTCGACGTCACGGTACCTGGCGATCCTCAGCTGGACGAGGGATACGATCATGATCAGTAGGAACAGGATCCACGCGATGGCGCTGGCGTAGCCCAGCTGGAACTGGACGAACCCCTGCTCGTAGAGGTACATGACGATCGACTCGGTGTGGAACACCGGGCCGCCGTCGGTCATCACGTAGACGAGGTCGAACAGCTGCAGCCCGGTGACGGTCGCGATGATCGTCACGAACAACAGCGGCCCCCGCAGGGCCGGCAGGGTGATGTGGCGGAACTGCTGCGGTGAGTTGGCGCCGTCGAGGCGCGCGGACTCATACCGCTCGGTGGGCACGGCCTGCATCCCGGCCAGCAGGATGATCATCGCGAACCCGAAGTTCTTCCAGATCCCGATCACCATGACCACCGGCAGGGCGAGGGTCGTCGACTGCAGCCAGTCCGGGCCGGTGACGCCGAGCTTGCCCAGCCACGCGTCGACCAGCCCCACCTGCGGGTCGAGCAGGAACCGCCACACCACGCCGGAGACCGCGAGGGAGGCGATGAACGGGAAGAAGAACGCCGCCCGCAGGACCGAGGTGAACCACGTCGTGCGCCGCAGCCGCTCGGCCAGGGCGAGACCGAGGACGACCTGCCCGACCGCGACGACCGCGGTGTACGCCACGGTGACCTTCAGGGCGTTCCAGAAGCGGGGGTCCGCGGCCAGGGTCCGGTAGTTGCCGAGGCCGACGAACCGGTGGGTCGCCTCCCCGATCGACCAGTCGTGCAGGCTCATCCACCCCGAGGCGATGATCGGCTCGGCGATGAAGACCGCGATCAGGATCAGCGACGGCGCGATGAACAGGTAGGCGGGGTTGAACCGACGGCGCCGACGGAAGCGGGCGGGAGCGCCCCGGCCCAGCCGAGCCGACGGTGAGGTCGGGACGGTCGGCGCGGTCACCGTCGCCGCCCCGACGTACCGAGAGCGACGGCCGGCCACCGGCCGCCCCGCGGGCGGCTGCCCCGCGGGGCGACTCCGGTCACGGGGTGGTGCATCCGGTCAGGGCGTCGATCTGCTTCGACGCCACCGCGGCCGCGGCCGCGACGTCGGCCCCGCGGGTGATCTTCCCGATGAGCGGGACGTAGACGTTGGTGTCGATCGCGGTCGCCGCGGGCTGGCCCGCGAGGTAGAGCCGGGCGTGGGGCAGGGCCGCCGCGAAGGGGACCACGGTCGCGTCACCGGCGACCGCGGCGGTCAGGTCGGTACGGGCCGGCGGGAACCCCGACGCCTTGGCGAACATCGTCTGCGCCGCCTTGCCGGTGTACCAGGCCAGGAAGGTCTCCGCGGCCGCCTTGTGCGGAGTGGTGCGCTCGATCATCAGCGGCACCGTCGAACCGAGGGTGACCGGCCCCGCGGGACCGACCGGGACCTGCGCGATCCCGAGGTCGACACCGGCACCGGTGAACCCCGACGCGGCCCACGGCCCGTTGATCTCCATGGCCGCCTTCTTCGCCGAGAACAGGGTGTCCGCGTCGGCACCGGTCTGCCCGACCGGGCTGATGTGGTTCGTCATCACCAGGTCCGCCCACTGCGTCAGCGCGGCCACGCTCGCCGGCTTCGACAGCTGCGAGCAGCCCTTGGCGTCGAGGATGTCCCCGCCGTTCATCCACTGCAGGATCGGCCACATCTGGATCGTCTGGTTGTCGGCCAGGGACAGGCCGTACTGGGTGGGCTTCGCGCCGGTGCCGAGCGTCAGCTTCTTCACGTCGGTGACGAACTGCGCCTGCGTCGCCGGCGGGGCGGTGATGCCCGCCTTCGCGAACATCGTCTTGTTGTAGTAGAGGACGAGGGTCGCGAGGTTCGCGGGGACCGCGTACAGCTTCCCGTCGACGGTGAAGGCGCTGCGGACCGCGGCCGGGAAGGCCGAGGCGTTGATCGCGGTGGTCCCGGCACCGACGGCGGAGTCCAGCGGGAGCACCGAGTTGGTCTTGATGTACTGGAAGATCGACCCCGGGTCCGAACTCGGCGTGGCCAGGTCCGGGCCCTGGCCGGTGGCCCACGACGCGGGCAGCTTCTGCCCGATCGCGGCCCACGGCTCCACGTCCATCGTCACGTGGATCGTCGGGTGGGAGGCGTTGAACGCCTTCACGAGCAGGGTGTAGGACGCCTCGTCCGGACCGGTGAACCCGGTCAGCATGCTCAGCTGGGTCACGGCGGCTCCCGCTGCGGCGCCGTTGCCGGTGCTGGCGGTGGTGGCCGGCGCGGCGGCGACGCCGTTGTTGCCACAGGCCGCGAGCAGGGCGGCCGACAGAGCGACGGTGGCGGCACCTGCGAGGTGTCGGCGACGTGGTGCGGTCATGGCGTGTTCTCCCTTGAACGGTGCTCGGCGCGCCGGCGGCGCGACGTCGTGCGGAGGAGCGGTCGTGGGCCCTGGACCGGGCAACTGGCCGCGGCAATGCGGTGCTGGTCGGACGGCAGCCCAGGTGACCGGGTTCACGGGTCAGGCCCGGAGCTGCGGGACAGGTGGCTCAGGCGGCGGGACGCGACCCGGGTGGTGGGCAGCCGCAGGAGTCGCGGATGACGAGCTCGACGGCCAGCGTGGTGTGGGCCTCGGCGGGACGGACACCGGTGATCAACTCGAACAGCAGGGTCGCCGCGGTGTGCCCGACGTCCTCCGCCGGGACCCGGACCGTCGTCAGTCCCGGAGTGGTCAAACGTGAGACCCCGAAGTCGTCGAAACCGGTCAGCGCGATGTCGTCGGGGACCCGCAGTCCGCGCGCCCGGCACTCCAGCAGCGCGCCGTACGCCATCTCGTCGTTCGCCGCGAAGATGCCCTGCAGGTCCGGGTGCGCGTCGAGCAGCTGAGCGGTGCCCCGGCGGCCGGAGTCCTCACTGAAGTCCCCTTCCACGGTGGGGGGCCCGGCGACCCGCGCCGCCCGCGCCGCGGCGCGGAACCCGTCGGAGCGGTCCCGGGCGGGTTGGTGCTCCAACGGGCCGGTCAGCTGCCCGACCCGGCGGAGTCCATGGTCACGCAGCAGGTGGCGAGTCACCGCCGCAGCACCGCCGCGGTCGTCGACCCCGACACTCACCGCGGCAGGTATCCCCGGGAACCGGCCGATCAGGACGACCGGCAGCCCCGACGCGACCACCCGTGCGACGTTCGCGTCGTTGCCCGCCGCCGAGGCGACGATCACCCCGTCCGCGGTCCCGGAATGCAACACCCGTTCATAGGCGGCCACCCCGTTCGTCTCATCGGCGTTGGTCGACAGCACCAGCGTCGCGTCACGGTCGTTGCTGACCGCGCTGACCCCGGTGAGCAGGTGCATGAAGTACGGGTGGCCGAAGACGTGGCGGCTCGTGTTGGGCACGACCAGGGCGATCGACCCGGCCCGCTGCGAACGGAGAGCCCGCGCGGCCGAGTTCGTGACGTAGCCGAGGTCGCGGGCCGCAGCCCGGATCTGGGCCTTGCGGTCCTGCCCGATCCGCGGGTGATCGGCGAGCGCCATCGACACCGCACTCGCCGACACCCCGGCCACCCGTGCCACGTCCTTGAGGGTGGTCCGGCCGCCCTCACCACGCTGCACCACCCGAACCCCCTCCCCCGTGAAACGATTGAGCAGCAAGCGGCGGTCGGAGGCTCAGCCCCACGGCAACCGTGCTTAAACGATGAAGCAGAAGGTAGGTGCCCACCCGGCCGCTGTCAACAGCGATGGTGTCCACCTCCGGTACCCGTCGAAGCACCGCAGTCAGAGGACCATCGCCGGGAGGTCGACCGGAGCAGGGCCGGTCCACCGCGGGTGCGGCGCGGCCCGGCCGTAAGGGCCGGAGCCTCGGCGAGCGCGGCCGCCGCCGGCGCGCACGGGCCGGAACTGGGTGAGTTGGCGCCGACGACGACGGCATCACGGGTGCTCTGACAGGCGGGAGTCATCGTCGACAGACCGACATGAGCTGTCTCCAGTAGTTCCCATGGAGGCGGATGGGTCCGGTGGTGCTCCACCCGGGTTGCCGGCGACGTTCACCTACACCCAGGCCCGAGGATCGGGGATGTCGAAGCGGCGGCTCTACGCCCTCCGCGACACCGGGGACCTCGAGCTCCTCGGGCACGGCCTGTACCGGCGGGTCGACGCGCCCCTGGCCGACACCGACCTCGTCGAGATCGCCGACCGGGCCCCTGAGGCGACCCTGTGTCTGACCTCGGCCCTCGCCCGCCACGGCCTCTCCGACGTGTTCACCGGACCCCACGAGGTGGCGCTGCCGCGGGGCCGCCGCCACCCCGCGGTGACCGCGCCGGTGGCGTGGCACAGCTTCGACCGGCAGACCTTCGCGGTCGGGCGGACCCTGCTGACCGTCGACCCCGACACCGCGATCGGCCTCTACGGACCCGAGCGGAGCATCGTGGACGCCTTCCGCCTCCGCGGCCTGGTCGGGGTCGACCTCGCGTACGAGGCGCTGCGGCGGTGGCTGCGCGGCGGGGGGCAAGCCGCTCAGCTGCTGGCCGCGGCGGCGGTGTTCCCCGGGTCGCTGCCCGGGCTGCGTTCAGCCCTGACGGTGCTGCTGTGACCGCGCCCCTGCCGCCGGACGAGGACTTGCCCGGTCCAGGTGGGCCGACCCGCTCGACGGTGCCGGGCGCGGCCGCACCGGGCGGGGTGGGGGGCTCGACGGTATGACCCGGGAGGACGATCTGGTCAAGCCCAGGCTCGACGAGTGGTTGGAGTCGATGCAGCCGTCGATCGCGGGGTGAACGTCCCAGCTCCCTGGAGGCTTCCGGGACGATCACTCCCGGGACTCGCTGGTCGTGGTCGAGCAGACCGTGCTCGACGCCCGACCGGATGCCGACGCACACCTGACCGGGCCGGAGTCACTGTTCCTGGAGACCACCGCCCGCTACATCGGGGGACCCTGCTCCGGGTGGCCGACGGCACTCGGAATGGACCGACCGGGGCCCGTAGCCGGACCAGCCCGTCATCGTCCCGGACACCCTCGACCACCTACCGACCGCCCCGTTCGCCGTGGTCACCGACATCGTCCAACGACGCGCCGGCAACGAACTCAGCAGCCTCTGCGACGGCCTCGACGAGTAACCGCAACGGTCGACTCATCGACGACCGTTCCACCGCCCTGCGCCCGCCCGGGATCTGATCAATCCCGCGATGGCGGGCCGACCGCCGAGCCGGGTACCGGCGCCGACCTCCGCCTGAACCTCCGCCGGTGGAGTTGTCGACTCCCTACCGGCCCGGCAGATGACCGCCGCCACCTGGGTGCCGGTCCGTCATTCGGTGTCGGGCTGGACGCGTGGCGACCGGGGCGGTGCAGATCTCGTTCGCGGTGTTCGACGATGGCCCGCCGTCAGCTGGCGAGGAGGTACTGGCGGACGGCGGAGCGGATGACCTCCGAGACGCTGGTGTGTTCGGCGGCGGCCCGCAGCAGGAGGTCCCGCTTGAGGTCGGGGCCCAGGCGGACGGACTCCACCGACGCCGCTCCGGAGCCCATCGCAGGCCGGCCGGGACGCCGTCGGGCCAGGAGGGCGTCGACGTCGTAGCCGGCCTCGGCCTCATCGGCGAAGGCGTCGATGGCCGCATCGGTGATGACGGCGCCGTCAGCGGTCCGTCCGTGGCTGCCGGGGCTCATCGGTGTCCTCCTCCGGTTAGCAGGCGCCGGTACTGGGCGCGCATGACCATGGCGTGGATCACGGCCGGCCCCTGGGCCGGTCGAGCACGACCAGTTCCAGGAGGTTCCCGGCCCGGTCGGGTCCGAGGACCAGGTAGCGGGTCGGGTCCTCCCCCACGTCCTCGACCACGAGGGAGTGGGCGAGGACGTGGTCGATGTCCGCGGCGGTGATCCCGTGCCGGCCCGCCGACCGCAGGACCGCCACACGCCGATGCCGTATTACGAAACTAGTGGAGGGAACGCTGCCGGTTAGCGGGGTCACGACTGCGTTCACCCACCACCGTGACTTCCGCGGTCGCCGTCTCCGAAGACGGCCTCGGCCCGGGGGGGGAGGGGGGGTCGAACCGTTGTCACGCACCCCCCTGTGATGTGACCGCTCATGAGTGGCCGCTGTCGGCCAACGAGCCGTGTGGTCCGGCTCGAAGCCGGACCGGGTCGGTGCTCAACCGGCGGGACTCACCTCACGTGGTGCAGTGATCTCCACGAGGACCCGGCCGGCGGCGCCGGCCTCGACGAGCTCATGGGCGCGGGCGATGTCCTCCAGCGGCACCCGAGCCGCGACCGTCGACCGCAGGGCGCCCTCGGCGAGGGCGTCGGTCAGCTCCTTCGCGGCCTCGGCCTTCACCGCCGGCGGGAAGTCGTCGCTGCCGAGCAGGCGCAGGGTGGTGTCGGCGAACCCGAACGGCCAGTACGGGATCGTCGTGCGGTCCGCCGACGTGGCGTAGGACCCGACCACCCCACCGACGGCGATGACCGCCGCGTCGAGGTCGGCGTGCGCGGCGAGGTCCACCTCGGCGATCCGGTGGACCCCGTCCGGGGCCACCGCCCGGATCTGCGCGGCCAGGTCGGGGTCGTCGGCGAGGAACACGTGCGCGGCGCCGAGGGCCCGCGCGCGGTCCTGCTGGGCCGGGTCGCGGACCACCGCGAGGACCAGCGCCCCGTCGCGCGCCGCCAGCTGCGTCGCGATCGACCCGACCCCACCCGTCGCGCCGTGGACCAGGACGACCAGCCCGGTGACCGGGCCGTCGGCGAACACCGCCCGGTAGCCGGTGATCCCGGCGATCCCCAGACACGACGCCTGCTCAGCCAGCTCCCGCGCCGCGGCCCCGTCGGCCGCGGCCGGCAGCTGCACCGCGAGCGCGTCGGGGACGACGACGTACTCCGCGGCGGTCCCGAAGGGCCGGTAGGACTGGGCGCCGTAGCACCACACCGGCTGCCCGACCCGGTCGGTCGACACCCCGGGTCCGACCGTGTCGATGATGCCGGCGCCGTCGCTGTGGGGGATCACCCGCGGGTAGGGCATGGGCGAGCCCTGCCACCCGGAACGCTTCTTCACATCCCCCGGGCTCAGCCCGGACACGGCCACCGCGATCCGCACCTCACCCGGCCCGGGCTCAGGGTCGGCCATCTCTCCCACCACGAGGGTCTCCCGCGCTGGACCCCGCGACTCGTACCAGGCTGCCCGCACCGGAGGTCCTCCTCAGACTGATGGATGGGTGGCTGACGTGAGCGGTCAGTCTCATCCGCCGTCGACCCAGGTCCTCTCGACGATCCCGTTCTACCCCGCCGCCTGGACCGCACTGGTCGACGACCGGCCCGCGGTCGACCACCGCGGTCACCACCACCTCGGCCACTCAGCGCCGCCACACGCGGCCACCGCCGCTGACCTGGGCCCGGTCCGTCGCCGGGCGGAGCGGTCGGCCCTGCCCACCAGCTCACGTGGCAGTGATGACAACCACCAAAGGTGGTCGCTCGAGCAGCCGAGTGGCAGCGCCTTGAGGGTCCTGGACGCGTTCCCCCTGCTCAGCGGTCCGCCGCGGGCACCGACCGCTTCCCCGGCCTACCGTGGACGGCGGTACGACGCGGTGCGGTCCTCCGCCCAGGACCCCGCGTCGTGCCACCACCTCTCGGTCTGCTGGCTCCGGACAGCGAGCTCATCGGGCCACCTGTGCGGGACCTGTGTCGACCGGGGGCCGGCGGTGCACCGGTGGGCAACCGGTGGACGACACCCGGCGCGGGCACCGCACACGCCCCCGGGCGTCGGTGACACACCACGGCGGAGGTGGACGGCCGCGCCGAAGTCGTTGCAGGATGTCACCGGTTCAACGTCGAACCGGTCCCCGGCGGCGTCCGCGGCGGAACCGAGCGGCCCCGGTCACGGGGTCGGGTCCCACCTCGTGTGCCCGGCGGGGACACCTGATCGTCTGCCGCGGCGGGGACCCACGCGGCGGTGGACTCGGGGATCTGCGGGACCGCTGCACCGGCCCCGGGGATGCCGTGATCGGTTGGCTGCGCGCGGGGGCGGCGCACCGTCGAGGCACCGGTCCCGCAGATCCCACCTCAGGAGGTTCCCGCCCCGGCCCGGGTGTCGTCCACGCCGCCGTGGGTGGTGGTGGACCGGACCCGGTCGGCGGTCCCGCAGGAGTGGGGGGCACGTCCCACGGGACCACCGACCCCGAGAACACCGGCCACCACCCCCGGGTATGAGAGGCGGCCGGGTCCCTCCCCGGCGGGCGCGGACCGCCCCGGGGACGGTCCGCTGGCCGGGAGCTCGTCATCCCCTCCTCGGGGACAGGTCAGCAGCTCACACGGGGCTCGCGGTCCGAACTCCGGGCCCCACGCTGACACGCCCAGCCGGTCGCGGCACCTCGACGGCAGCAGGTGGGACCCGGGTGGCGGCGGCCGCGCAGGCGTAGACAGTGACCCCGGAAGACACCCCCACCCCGCCCGGCGCCGGCGGGGTGGGGGTCAGGACGTCCACCGGCTCCCGGGTCACCACCGCCGGTGGGCAGGGGGCTGCGGGACCCGTGCACCCCGGAGGGGCGCCACCGGGAGACCCACGCGACCGGGGGGCCGCGTTGGGCCGGACCGCACCGGTCCCGCAGCCACCAGAAACCCGACCGGAGCGACCCGGCTCCCGGGACGCCGCCGGCGCGGACCGGAGTCCACGCAGACCGGTCAGGTCGTCGTCGGCGGCCAGGGCGGCGCGGACCGGAGCCTGCTGGCGGGTCCGAGGCGGCGGTCGTGCCGGAACCGCACCCGCCCTCCGCGGGCATCCCTGAGCTCGCCCGCCAGCCGCCGCTCCCCCGCGGCGCCCCGGGCGAACGCCGCCGTCGACG
>CAXSIB010000010.1:12192-21635 GCA_964237095.1 uncultured Actinomycetales bacterium | reverse complement strand
GGACACCGACCAGGACGCCTCGAGGCCGGCCCCCGGGCGGCGCTCGAGGCGGCGGCGCGCGCTCCGGTCGGCCAGCGGCAGCCCGCAGGCGAGGCGGACGGTGTCGACCAGGGTCACCCCGAAGACGTCACGGAACGGCCGGGTCGCGGTCTGCCCGTGGTCGGACAGCAGCACGAGGCGGTACGGCCGGCGGACCAGCGCGGCGGTCGCGGCGATCCGCGCGATCCGGGCGTCGAGGTCCTGCAGGACGGCCAGGGTGTCCGGGGCCGTCAGGCCCGAGTGGTGGGCGACCTCGTCGTAGCCGAGGAGGTCCGCGTAGACCACCGACCGGCCGGCCAGGACGTGGTCGAGCACCGACTGGACCGCGACGTCGCGCGCCACGATCGTCGTCAGCGCCCGGAGCAGGGGGTAGTAGCCGCCGCGGTGGATCAGCGGCCCGCGCCCGGCCCACCGCGCCCGCAGGCTGGCGAAGACCTCCCGGCCGACCTCCGCGGGGAACGACCACGCCGTCCGGATCGCCCGCGCCGGGTCGGTGAAGTACCCGCCGTAGCCGGTGCCGAGGCGGCCCTTGCGCTGCCCGGCGACGCTCATCGTGAGGATCGCGTACCCCGCGTCCCCGCTGACCAGCGTCGCGCTGACCGCCCCGTCGGCGTGCAGCAGCCCGCGGCCGTCGCTGAGGCGGCGCTCCATCAGCGCGGCACCCTCGGGCCGGTTCGCGACGACGACCCGCCCCGACTCCTTCTCCAGCCAGCGGAAGGCGGGGACGTCGGAGGCGTCGCCGAACAGCAGCCCGCACTGGCTGGCGGCGGTCTGGGACGCGACCCCGGTGTCCCAGGGGTGGACGACGAGGCGCCGCGTGCGCAGCTCGCGCTCGAGGTAGGGCACCCGCCCGGCGGCGACCGCCCGGCGCAGGGCGGCGGTCGACAGCCCGTCGACCTGGACGAGGACCAGACCCGGGACCTCGGGCCCGGGGATGCGGGACGGGAGCAGCGGCGCGGGGACGGTCCGCCCGGCGGCCTCGATCCGCGCCGCGGACCGCTGGGCGCCCACCTGGCTCACGTGGAGGCGGCCCCGGGACAGCGCCAGCGGGCGGACCGGCAGCCCGCTGCGGCTGCGCCGCTCCGCCTGCCGCAGCGAGCGCATGTCCGCGGCGTCCCGGCCGAGGGGCAGGGTGCCGGCGGCGGCCGCGGAGGCGGCCGACGCGACCACGGTGACCAGTGCCGCGACGGGCAGCGAGCTGATCCGCACGCCGGGCACCAGCTCGAGGGCGCCCCACACGAGCAGCGCGTTCAGGACGAACGCCCCGAGGCCGAAGCTCAGGACGACGAGGCCGAGCACCACCCGCAGCACGAGCGGCCAGACCACGGCGTTGACCAGGCTGATCGCGACCGCGGCGAGCACCGCCGGCGCGACCCCGTCCCAGAAGCCGGTGACGTCGAAGCCGGGCAGGACCGCGGCCAGCACGAACAGCACCGCCGCGGTCGTGAGCCCGACGAGCGCCGACCGGCCGCCCAGGCGCAGGAAGGTGCTCGTGCGTCGGGCGGCCACGCGGCCATCGTCCCCGCCGCCGACGCCCCCCGGGACCGGCGGGTGGGGAGGCGGCCGGTCCCCGCCGTCCCGCGCTGCGGGGGAAGATCGCGGGATGCGCGCGCGGTGGTGGGGTCACAGCACCGTGCGGCTCGACCTGGCCGGCGTCCGGCTGCTGACCGACCCCGCGCTGACCGGGTCGGTCGCCCACCTGCGCCGCCGGGCGGGTCCGGTGCCGGCCGCGAGCGCGGCCTAGGAGGACGCGGTGCTGGTCTCCCACCTGCACGCCGACCACTTCCACGTGCCGTCGCTGCGCCGGCTCGACCCGGCCGTGCGCCTGCTGGTGCCCGAGGGCGGTGCCGGGGTCCTGCGCAGCGCCGGGGCCACGGCGCTGGGCGCCCGCTGCGAGGAGCTGCCGCCGGGGGCGACCGTGACCGTCGGGACCCCGGGCACCGCCGGCGCGGGCGGGGTGGTGGTCCGGACGACGGCGGCCGCGCACGACGACCGGCGGGCCCCGTGGTCGCGCCACCGCGGTCCCGCGCTGGAGTTCACCCTGGCCGGGGAGGGCCTGCGGGTGTGGTTCCCGGGGGACACCGGACTGCACGACGAGCTGGCCGACGTCGGCCCGGTCGACCTCGCGCTGGTGCCGGTGGGCGGCTGGGGCCCGAGCCTCGGGCTGGGACACCTGGACCCGACCCGGGCCGCGGAGGCGACCCGCCGGGTCGCGGTCCGCCACGCCGTGCCCATCCACTACGGCACGTTCTGGCCCTACGGCCTGAGCCGGGTCCGCCCGGAGCTGTTCGCGCCGCCGGGTGCGGAGTACGCCGCCCGGTGCGCGGCGGTGTGCCCCGCCACCACCGTGCACGTCCTCGCCCACGGAGCGAGCCTCGACGTCGACGCCTGAGCGCCGCCGTAGCCTCCTGATCACATGACCGCCGACCCGCCGCCCGCCCCGACCGATCCCCCGGCCCCCTCCCCGCCGCGAGCGGGGGCCAGCCGGCTCGCGCGGATCGGCCACAGCAGCCGGGGCGCGCTCACCCTCGGGGCCCTCGGCGTCGTCTTCGGCGACATCGGGACCAGCCCGATCTACGCGATCCAGACGATCTTCACCGCCGACCACCACGCCGTCCGGACCAGCCAGGGCGAGGTGTACGGGATCATCTCGCTGGTCTTCTGGGCCATCACGGTCATCGTGTCGGTGAAGTACCTGATGTTCATCCTCCGCGCGGACAACGGCGGCGAGGGCGGGATCATGGCCCTCACCGCGCTGATCCAGAAGCAGGTGTTCCGCACGACCCGGGCGAAGGTCGTGCTGGTCACGCTCGGGCTGTTCGGGGCGTCGCTGTTCTACGGCGACGGCATCATCACCCCGGCGATCTCGGTGCTCTCCGCGGTCGAGGGGCTCAAGGTCGCCCAGCCCGGCCTGGAGTCGTTCGTCGTCCCGATCGCCCTCGTCGTGCTCACCGTGCTCTTCGTCGTCCAGCACTACGGGACCAGCGTCGTCGGGCGGCTGTTCGGGCCCGTCATGGTGGCGTGGTTCCTGATCCTGGCCGCCGCGGGCCTCTCGGAGGTCGTCCGCAACCCCGGGATCCTGCGGGCGCTGTCACCGTCCTACGGCGTCGTCTTCATCGTCGACCACGGGAAGGTGGCGTTCATCGCCCTCGCGTCGGTCGTCCTGGCGATCACCGGCGCGGAGGCGCTCTACGCGGACATGGGGCACTTCGGGAAGAGCCCGATCCGCCGCGCGTGGTTCCTGCTCGTCTTCCCCGCCCTCACGCTGAACTACCTCGGGCAGGGCGCGCTGGTGCTGCGCACGCCCACGGCCGTGGAGAACCCGTTCTTCCTCATCTTCCCGGGCTGGGCGCAGATCCCGATGGTGCTGCTCGCGACGGTGGCCACCGTCATCGCCAGCCAGGCGGTCATCTCCGGGGCGTTCAGCGTCAGCCGGCAGGCCGTGCAGCTCGGCGTCCTCCCCCAGCTGACGATCCGGCACACCTCGCACGAGGAGGAGGGGCAGGTCTACGCCCCCGCGGTGAACTGGGGGCTCTACATCGCGGTGGTCGGCCTCGTCCTCGCCTTCGAGTCCTCCGCGCGCCTCGCCTCGGCCTACGGGGTCGCGGTGACGGCCACCTTCATCCTCAACACGATCCTGTTCCTGGCCGTCGTCCGGGTCATCTGGCACAAGTCGTGGTGGCTCGTCGCGCTCGGCGCGGTCGGCTTCGGCGTCATCGAGCTCGCGTTCTTCGCGGCGAACCTCACCAAGGTCGTGCACGGCGGCTGGCTCCCGCTCGTGGTGGCCGCCGCGGTGTTCACGGTCCTGCTCACCTGGCAGCGCGGACGGGTGGTCGTGAGCCGCAACCGCACCGCGAAGGAGGGCCCGCTGCGCGCCTTCGTCGAGGAGGTCCGGGCGATGGACCCGCCGGTCAACCGGGTCGCCGGCACCGCGGTCTTCCTCAACGCCAACCCGGACACGACCCCGCTCGCGCTGCGGGCCAACGTCGACCACAACCACACGCTGCACGAGAGCGTCGTGATCTTCACGATCGTCTACGAGCGGGTGCCCCACATCGAGCCCGACAAACGACTGGTCATCGACGACCTCGGGTACCGCGACGACGGGATCACCCACATCACCGCGCACTTCGGCTTCCAGGACTCCCCCGACGTGCCGGCGGCGCTGCGGTCGGCGACGGTGCAGGACCTCGAGGCGCCCATCGACGTCGACGACGCGTCGTACTTCCTGTCCCGGATGACGATCGTGCGGACCGACGCCCCCGGGATGCCGCGCTGGCAGAAGCGGCTGTTCCTCACGCTGTCGCACAACGCGGCCAACCCGGCGGAGTTCTTCGGGCTGCCGACGGACCGGAGCATCAGCATGGGGGCGCAGATCAAGATGTGAGCGGCGCCGGGCAGGGGTCAGAGCTGGATCGTGGGCCCGGTGCTGCCGGGGGGCGGGCGGCGGCTCATGGCCTCGACGAGCTCCGAGGCCACCGTGTGCAGCTTGACGTTGCGGTGCTGGGACGCGGTCCGGAGGAACGCGAAGGCCTCGTCGGGGCTGCACCGGCGGTCCCGGATGACGATGCCGATGGCCTGGTCGATCAGCGCGCGCGAGGACAGCGCCGTCTCCAGCTGCGACGACAGCTCGACCTGGCGGGCGAGGCGCAGCGCCATCCCGACCGCCCCCGCGGCCCCGGCGGCGATCACGGTCGCGTCCCGGACGTGGGTCTCGGTGAACTCCCCGACCGTGTCGCCGTACAGGTTGACCGCGCCCACGCTCTCGCCGTCGACGATCAGCGGCAGCGACAGCGAGGCCCGGACGCCCTCCGCCAGGGCCTGGGTCGGGTAGCGGCCCCATCGGCTCTCGGTCGTGAGGTCCGGCACGGACACGATCTCGCCCGTGCGCAGGGCCTGCATGCACGGGCCGTCGCCGTCGGCGTACTGCAGCTCGTCGAGGCGCATGGCCCGGGCGTCGGACGTCGCGACGGTGAAGGTGCGACTGTCCTGGCGCAGGGTGATCCCGCACCAGGAGTTGGTCCCGATGCTCGCGGCGGCGAGACGGGCGACCCGACCGAGCAGCTCCTCGACGTCGGGCAGGGCGAGCACGGCGCCGGCGATCTCGGCCAGGGCCTGGGCGACGTCGCCGTGCCGGGGCGGGCTCAGCGCCGAGGTGATCTCGGGGATCAGCTCGAAGGAGCCCGACCCGTCCGCCGGCTCGGAGGAGCCGACCACAGGGGTGTCCGTCATGTGAGGCCCGTCTGAGGCCTGCCGACGGCCCCGCTTCCAGCTCGAACGCCGAAAGCGGGAACGGACGGTGTGCCGTTCCGCGGGTGACCCCCGGTATTCCGATGGTGACAGCTTCGGTGATCTCCGGGGCGGGCACCGGCGGGTCGGGCCCGGGTCCGGCGGGCCGACACCCCGACCCGGTCCTAGCGTGGCGCCATGCCGGCCGCCCCGCCCGCCTCGCTCGCGCGGACCGCCCCGACCGCCCCGACCGCGCGCCGGACCGGGAACCGCGCCCTCGACGTGGTCCGGGCCGCCGCCGCGCTGCTCGTGGTGGTCGAGCACACCCGCGGCTACCTGCTGCAGCCCCTGCCCCGGGGCCGGCTCGGCCCGGTGAACGCGGTGCTCTACCCGGCGACCCAGGTCGGGTACGGCGCGGTGCTGGTGTTCTTCGTGCTGTCCGGGTACTTCGTGGGCGGCAGTGTCGTGCACGCCGTCGCCCGCGGCCGCTTCGACTGGTGGACGTACCTCGTGTCCCGCCTCGCCCGGATGTGGGTCGTCCTCGTCCCCGCGCTGCTGCTCACCCTCGCCGTGGACGAGGTCGCCCGGCGCACGCTCGCCGGCAGCGACCGCTTCCAGCGGGGCAGCGAGTCCGCTCGCAACAACAGCCTCGCGGACCTGCTCGGGAACCTCGGGTTCGTCCAGGGCCACCTCGTGCCGTCCTTCGGCTCCAACGGCGCCCTGTGGTCACTGGCGTTCGAGGGCACCTACTACCTGGCGTTCCCCCTGCTGCTCGCGGGCGCCCTCGGGCCCGGGTCGACCGCGCGGCGCATCCTGCTGCCGGGGCTGGGGGTCTGGCTGCTGCTGGCCGTCGACCGCGACGTGCTGGCGCTGTCCGTCGTCTGGCTGCTGGGCGCGGCGGTGGCGTGGCAGGACGACCGCCTGCGCGGGCTCGTCGCCCGGGTGCCGCCCGCCGCGCTGGGCGTCCTGCGCCTCGCGGCCGTCGCCGGGGTCGGGGCGAGCCTCCACCTGTGCTCGCTGCAGGGCGGGACCCAGACGCGGACGGTCGCGGCGTCCTTCGTCACCGGGCTCGCGGCGGCGCTGCTCGTGGTGGCGCTGCTCACCGACGTCCACCCGCGCTCCCGGGCCGCGGCGTGGCTCCTGCGCGCCGCCGGGGTCCTCGCCGGCTGCTCGTTCTCCGTCTACGCCGTGCACCTGCCGCTCGTCAGCCTCGTCAGCGCGGTGCTGCACCGCGACGGCGACACCGCCGTCTGGCGGCCCGGGCCCGGCGGCTGGGCCCTGGTGCTCGCGGTGTCGAGCGGCGTCGTGGCCGTCGGCTGGGGGTTCGCCCGGTACACCGAGGCCCGCACCCCCGCCGTCCGGGCCCGGGTGGTGCGCATCGGGTCGTCCGGGGGCGCCGCCGTCCGCTGAGCCGCCGTGCGGGTCGGGTCGCGGGCCGGGTCGGGTCAGGTCGCGGGTCAGGTCGCGATGGTCAGGATCCGGCCGGGCCGTCCCGGGTGGGCGCGGATGCACGCCGCGACCTGGTCGGGCAGCTCGGGGCGGCTGATGTGGTAGCCCTGCACGACGTGGCAGCCGAGGCGGCGGAGCAGGTCGACCGTCGCCGCGTCCTCCGCGCCCTCGGCCACCACCCGGTGCCCCAGACCCGTGGCCAGGTTGATGATCGAGGACACCAGCAGCTGGGTCTCGCCGCGGTCCGCACGCAGCGAGGCGATGAACGACCGGTCGATCTTGACCTCGCTGACCGGGAGGCGCTGGAGGTAGGCGAGGCTGGAGTAGCCGGTGCCGAAGTCGTCGAGGGAGAGGGTGACGCCGATCGCGGCGATCCGCTCCAGGACGAGCACGGCCCGGTCCGGGTCGTCCATCACGGCGCTCTCGGTGATCTCCAGGATGAGCTTCGTCCCGGGGACCCCGGCGGCCAGCAGCGCGGCGCTGACCTGCTCGGGCAGCGCGCGGTCGGCCACGCTGCGGGCGGACAGGTTGACCGCGACGGCGACGTCGATCCCCTCGGTGCGCCAGGCCGCGCACTGGCGCAGCGCCTCGGCCAGCACCTGGCGGGTGAGCTCGCCGATCAGGCCGTTGGCCTCCGCGAGGGGGATGAAGACGTCCGGGGCGAGCAGCCCGAGGCGCGGGTGGCGCCAGCGCACCAGGGCCTCGACGCTCTCGATCCGGTCGGTCGCCAGGTCCAGCTTCGGCTGGTAGCGCAGCTCCAGCTCACCGCGGTCGAGGGCGAGATGGAGGTCGGCGAGCAGCGCGAGGCGCTCGGCGCGGCCGCGGTCCAGCTCGGCGGAGTAGACGACCACCGACACCCCGGCGCCCTTCGCGGCGTACATGGCGGTGTCGGCGTGGCGGAGGAGGTCCGCGTCGCCGGTGCCCCGGGTCGCGAGCGCCACCCCGATGCTCGCGCGCGCGCTCAGGGTCGCCTCCGGCAGCTCGACGGGCGCGGCCAGGGTCTCGGCGAGGGTCTCGGCGAGGGCGTGCACCGCGCGGACCCCACCCGCCCCGGGCACGAAGGCGGCGAACTCGTCACCGCCGAGTCGGGCGACCGTCGCCCCGACCGGGAGGGCGTCGCGGACCCTGGTGGCCACCGCCCGCAGCAGGGCGTCCCCGACGTGGTGCCCGAGGGTGTCGTTGACCTCCTTGAACCGGTCGAGGTCGAGCAGCAGCATCGCGGCGCCGGCCCCGCGGTCGGCGCCGGCGGTCGCGCGGACGGTCTCCTCGAGCAGCGCCCGGTTCGCGAGCCCGGTCAGCACGTCGTGGGTGGCCTCGTAGCGCAGCCGCTCCAGCAGCGTGCCGCTGCGGACGGCGACGGCCAGGTGCCCGGCCAGGGTCGCCAGCAGGGACTGGTCCTCGCGGGTGAAGGAGCCCGTGTCGCCGAGGCGGCCGAGGACCATGAGCGCCCCCTCGCCGGTCGAGCGGGGCAGCGGGACGATCACCGCGTCGGTCACCCCCCGGCTCCGCAGCCACGCGCGGTCGCTGCTGCGCCGGGTCCCCGCCGGCACCAGGTACGGCACGTCGTCGGTCCTGACCCCCGCGACGAGCCGGTCGGTGCCGGCCCACCCGGCCCGGTCGGTCCGCAGCGCCCCGTCCTGGCCGACCGAGAACTGGACCGCGTCGGCGCCGTCGACGAGGAGCAACTCCGCGCTGGTCGCGCGCATGAGGGTCCGGACCTGCCCGAGCATCCGGGCGGCGACCGCCTCGACCGTCTGCGAGCCGCTCTCCAGCCCGACGAACGCGTGCACCTGCTCGAGGGACTGGTGGCGTCGGTGCAGCAGCTGGAAGCCCCGGTAGGCGGTGCCGGCGGCGGCGGCGGAGACCGCGAGCACGATCGCGCCGAGCGGTCCCTCGTCGAGCAGGATCAGCACGGCGAACCCCGCCGTGGTGGTGAGCACCGTGCAGACCACGGACGGCAGGAAGACCTCCACGCCCTGCCCGAGGGTGAGCCGCCCCTGGTGCCAGCTGATGACCTGGATCACCAGCAGGCTCATCAGGAGGTCGACGACGAGGACGACCGGGTAGCCGACGACGGCCGCCGCGGGGGACAGGCCACCGGGATGCCCCAGCAGGAGGTGGACGAGCGTCGCGTCGACGGCGGCCTCGGCGCTGTAGGCGGCCAGGTTGTAGCCGACCTTGACCAGCGGGGCGCGCTGGATGGCGAAGGCCACCGCCGAGCCGACCACCCGCGCGGCCACCAGCTCGCGGGAGTCGCAGAGCAGCACGCCCAGCAGCAGGGGCAGCCCGGCGAGGGTGACGGAGTAGGCCTGCCGGTGGACCTCGATGTGCAGCAGGCACAGGTCGGTCACGCAGAAGAGCACCGTCAGGATGCCGGCGAGGGCGAGCGGCGTCAGATACCGCGAACCGGTGAGGGCCGGTCCCCCGTCGTCCAGGACGACGAGCGTGGCGGCCGACAGCGCCAGCCCGGTGGCGAGCGACAGCGTCGCGCGCACCGGGTCGGACCTGCCGGCGGCCACCGGGCGGCTCAGACCGCGGTGCTCTCGGCGGCGTTCACCGAGGACCAGCGGGCCGAGTCGGAGGAGAACGCCGACCAGCGCGCGGAATCGGTGCTCAGCCCGTCGAGGGAGAACGACGACCAGCGCGCGGAATCGGTGCTCAGCCCGTCGAAGGAGAACGACGACCAGCGCGCGGAATCCGACGTGATCCCGTCCGTGGAGAACGAC
>CAXSIB010000010.1:0-12092 GCA_964237095.1 uncultured Actinomycetales bacterium | reverse complement strand
GCGCGCGGAATCCGACGTGATCCCGTCCGTGGAGAACGACGACCAGCGCGCGGAACCCGACGTGATCCCGTCCGTGGAGAACGACGACCAGCGCGCGGAATCCGACGTGATCCCGTCCGTGGAGAACGACGACCAGCGCGCGGAATCCGACGTGATGCCGTCGGTGGAGAACGACGACCAGCGCGCGGAGTCGGTGCTCAGGCCGCCGGTCACGACGGTCCCGGAGGTGGCGGAGGCGGCGACGGTGGTCGCCGCGGTCGAGGTCGCGGCGGCGGCGGTGCCGACCCCTGCCGACAGCGCGAACGCCGCCGGCAGGACGAGACCCACACCCGCGGCCACGGCGAACCTGGCGGCGGAACCCCAGCGCACTGAGCGGTCGGACATGTGTGTCTCCTGGTCTGTGGACACGTCAGCTGCGCCAATCCGCCCGGGATCCTGTTTAGATCGTCCGGCCGACGACGTGGTCAGCTTACGGTGACTGGTTGAGAGCGGTACGACACGAAGAGTGGCAGATAAGAGTTGGTGTCGCCAGCCGCCTCCGGGGATTTGTGCACAACACCCATCCGGCGTCGATCCGGGACCGAACGTGCGCGACCCGGGGCCTGATCCTGAGTCAGAGCAGGGGAAGCAGACCCGAGAGGTCCGACCGGTCACCGCTCGCGCGCACCCGGCCGGACGCGGTGGCCGCCGCCCAGCCGACGCGGCCCGTCGCGAGACGCAGCCAGGTCACGGGGTCGGTCTCGACCACGTTGGGCGGGGTCCCGCGGGTGTGCCGCGGGCCGGAGACGCACTGCACCGCGGCGAACGGCGGCACCCGCATCTCCACCGCGTGCCCGGGGTACCGGTCGGCCAGGACGGCGGCCAGCGTCCGGCACACCGTCCGCAGGGCGGGCCGGTGCAGCACGGTCTCGTCCACGGCCGGCGGCGCCGGCGGCCCCTCCGCCGACGGTCCGGCGACGAGATCGACGGCGACGGACCGGGCGAGGTCGTCGGCGTGGACGACGACCTCGACGAGGAGCGTCGCCACGTGGTCCGGGAGCCGCAGCGGGCCGGGCGGTGACTCGACGACGAGACGCTCGGCCCCCGGCCGCCCGGCGAGCTCGGTCAGGATCTCCACCTGCTCCGCGACCGCCGCCCGCAGGAGACCGGTCAGCTCCTGCACCCCGCGGTGCGCGGTGACCGCGACCGTCGCGGCGGCGACGTGGGCGGCGGCCGCCGGGTACTGCCCGACGTAGGCGTCGACGGAGAGCGGCACCGACCCGGGCGGCGCGGCCCCGAGGCGGTCCGCGGCGAGGGCCGACCGGAGCAGGTGGCCGGCGAGGTCCGCCACCCGCCACCCGGCGAGCACCGAGGGCTCCTCCCAGCGGGCCGGGTCGACCCGGGAGACCGCCGCGATCAGCAGCTGCCACTGGGATGCGAGGGAGTCCACCAGCTCCCGGGCGGTCGGCGCGGACGGCACGGGCCGGTCAGTCCCCGGCCACGGCGGCGTCGACGGCGGCCGGGGCGTCCAAGACGTCGGGCAGCGTCCGGGTGTGCGCCCGCCCGAGCTCGTCCAGACCCACCGCGAAGTGGCCGGTGACGGTCAGCGCGGGCGCGCCGCCCGGGAGCTCCGACGCGTCGTCGGTCACCCCGATCCGGGTGTGCGGCTGCCGCCGCGCGGTGCACATGTCGGTGAACCGGAGCTCCTCGCTGCGCGGCACCGCGACGATCGCGCGAGCACTGCTCTCGGAGAAGAGGAAGACGAACGGGTCCACCCCGTCCGGCACCCACACCCGCACCCCGACCCCGCGCCGCAGGCAGGACTCGACCAGGGCCTGCGCCAGACCGCCGTCGGACAGGTCGTGCGCGGCGTCGACGAGCCCGTCCCGGCTGGCGTTCACGCAGATGTCGGCGAGCAGCAGCTCCGCCGGCAGGTCGACCCGGGGCGGGCGGCCCCCGAGGTGGCCGTGCACGACGTGGGCCCAGGCCGAGCCGCCGAGCTCGTCGGCGGTGTCCCCGAGGAGGTAGACCGCCTGGCCGGGCTCGGTGAACCCCATCGGGGTGCGGCGGGTCACGTCGTCGAGCACGCCGAGGACCCCGACCACCGGGGTGGGCAGGATCGCCGATCCCCCGGTCTGGTTGTAGAAGCTCACGTTGCCGCCAGTCACCGGCGTCCCGAGGACCCGGCAGCCGTCGGCGAGTCCCTGCACGGCCTGGACGAACTGCCACAGGACGCCGGGGTCCTCGGGCGAGCCGAAGTTCAGGCAGTCGGTGACCGCGAGCGGGCGGGCGCCGGTCACCGCGACGTTGCGGTGGGCCTCGGCCAGCGCCAGCTGGGCCCCGGCGTAGGGGTCGAGCGCGGTGAACCGGGCGTTGCAGTCGAGTGACAGCGCCACCCCGAGACCGGTGCTCTCGTCGACCCGCAGGATGCCCGCGTCCTCGGGCTGGGCGAGCACGGTGTTGCCCAGGACGTAGCGGTCGTACTGGTCGGTCACCCAGGACCGCGACGCCAGCTCGGCGGAGGAGGCCAGCGCCAGCAGGGTGTCCCGCAGCTCCGGGCCGCCCGCGGGGCGCGGGAGGCGGTCCGGGCCGTCGGCGGCGAGGGCGTCCTGCGCGGCCGGGCGGGCGTACGGGCGGTCGTAGACCGGGCCCTCGTGGGCGACCGTCCGGGGTGGCACGTCGAGGACGGTCGCGCCGTGCCAGTCGACGACGAGCCGGCCGCCGCGGGCGCTCTCCGCCGCGCTGACCGCGGTCACCTCCCCGACGACGGTCGCGGGCATCTCCCAGCGGGCGCAGACCGCCATGAACGCGTCGAGGTCCGCCGGCGCGACGACCGCCATCATCCGTTCCTGGCTCTCGCTCATGAGGATCTCCTCCGGCGTGAGCGAGGCGTCGCGCAGCGGGACCTTCTCCAGGTCCACGTGCATGCCGCCGTCACCGGCGCTGGCGAGCTCGGAGAACGCGCACGACAGCCCCGCGGCGCCGAGGTCGGAGATGCCCCCGATGACGCCGGCGGCGAAGAGCTCCAGCGTGCACTCGATGAGCAGCTTCTCGCGGAACGGATCACCCACCTGCACAGCGGGTCGCTTGGTCGCGCCGCCCGCGCTGAAGCTGTCACTCGCGAGGATCGACGCGCCGCCGATGCCGTCGCCGCCGGTCCGGGCGCCGTAGAGCACGACGAGGTTCCCGGCGCCGGTGGCCTGGGCCAGGTGGATCTGGTCGTGGCGCAACGCCCCCACGCACAGCGCGTTCACCAGCGGGTTGCCGGCGTAGCTCGCGTGGAAGACGACCTCCCCGCCGATGTTCGGCAGGCCGAGGGAGTTGCCGTACTGGCCGACGCCGGCGACGACGCCCGGCAGCACCCGCGCGGTGTCCGGGGCGTCGAGCGGACCCACCCGCAGCCCGTCCATGACCCCGATCGGCCGGGCCCCCATCGCGAGGATGTCGCGGACGATCCCGCCGACGCCGGTCGCGGCGCCCTGGTGGGGCTCGACGAAGCTCGGGTGGTTGTGGGACTCGACCTTGAAGGTGACGGCCCAGCCCCCGCCGATGTCCACCACCCCGGCGTTCTCCCCGATCCCGACGAGCAGGGCCTCGCTGTGCGGGGGGTCCTCGCCGAACCGGCGCAGGTGCACCTTGGAGGACTTGTAGGAGCAGTGCTCGCTCCACATCACCGAGTACATCGCCAGCTCGGCCGCGGTGGGACGCCGCTGGAGGATCTCCCGGATCCGGGCGTACTCCCCGGCGGTCAGCCCGAGCCGGGCGAACGGCTGCTCGCGGTCCGGGTCGCCCGCCGCGACCTCGACGGTGTCCAGCCGGGGCCGGGTGGGGGCGGGGGCCGTCGGCGCAGCTGACACCTCCCGGACTCTAGTGAGCGGCGGTCGGGGTGCCCTCGGCGGCGAGGGTCGCCCGGGCGGCGGCGATGGCCCGCTCGGTGTCGGCGTCGACGGCCGGCAGCTCGAGGTCGAGGGAGGCCAGGGTGTGGGCGAGGACCCCGGCGACCAGCGCCCGCATGACGTGCTTGTGGTCGGCGGGGATGACGTACCAGGGCGCCCAGGGCGTCGACGTCGCGGTCAGGGCCTCCTCGTAGGCGACCTGGTAGCGGTCGTAGAGCTGGTGCTCGGGCAGGTCGGAGCCGGAGAACTTCCAGTGCTTCGACGGGTCGTCGAGGCGGGCGAGGAGCCGGGAGCGCTGCTCCTCCTCCGACACGTTGACGAAGAACTTCACGATCCGGGTGCCGTTGCGGTCCAGGTGCCGCTCGAAGGCGTTGATGTCCTCGTAGCGCTGCTTCCACAGCGCGGCCAGCGCCTTCTCCCCGCTGGGCGGCCCGCCGGCGCCGCGGCGGCCGGCCTCGGGCCCGCGGGCGGTCGGGGCGACCCCGAGGTGCTGGGCGCCCAGCAGCTCCGGGTGGACGCGGACGACCAGCACGTCCTCGTAGTGCGACCGGTTGAACACCCCGATCCGGCCCCGCTCGGGCAGCGCGCGCGACACCCGCCACAGGTAGTCGTGCGCCAGCTCCTCGGTCGACGGCTGCTTGAAGGAGACGACCTGGCAGCCCTGCGGGTTGACCCCGGACAGCACGTGCTTGATCGTGCCGTCCTTGCCCGCGGCGTCCAGGCCCTGGAAGACCACCAGCAGGGACACGGTCGCGCTCGCGTAGAGCAGCTCCTGGGCCGCGGACAGGTCGGCGGTGAAGGCCTCCAGGCCGGCGTCCGCGACCCGGCGGCGCTCCTTCTTCCCGTGCTTCCCCGCGCCGTGGCCGTCGCGGCCGCCGTCGGTGAGCGGGCTGCCCGCCGGGTCGCGCCCGGACAGCCGCGCCGCCTTCCCGGGGGTGACCCGCAGCGAGTCCAGGACGGTCGCGTCGAGCTGCATGGCGCCGATCGTCACACGCGCGGTGGCGGCTCCGCGCGGGCGACCGCCGGGCCGGGTGACGGTCCGGATCGGCTGGCGTGCAGTGGAGTACTCCGAAGCGGCTGATCCGGGGGGATCGGGAGCGCGGCGGGCTTCCGGGTACTCGACTGCACGGCGGGCGCCGGATCGACGGGGGTCGGCGCGCGGCGACCCCTGTCGGTGGCCGTCGGTAGCGTCCGCGGGACAGGTCCCGGCGGCCCCGTGCCGGGCGTGGGAGGAGGACGGCCATGACCGACATCCCGACCGAGCCCGAGGTGTTCTGCCTCGCCGAGGACGCGCTGGCCGCGGTGGTCGCCGCGATCGGCCCGGACCAGTGGGACGCCGTCGTGCCGAAGGAGATGCTCACGTGGGGGCCCGACCGGGAGGTCCGGCTGCGGGAGCTGGTCGCCCGGGACGCCCACGACGACGCCTGGGTGCCGGACATGCTGGCCGGCCGCACGATGGACGACGTGGCGGTGGCCGGCGAGGACCCGTACGCCGGTGACCTGCTCGGCGACGACCCCACCGGGGCGTTCACCGTCCTGGCCGAGCGGGCGAAGGCGGCGGCCCGCGGGCTCGACGACCTCGACCGGGTGGTCCACTGCTCGTTCGGGGACTTCCCCGTCCGGGAGTACCTGTGCCAGGTCACCTCCTACCGCGGTCTGCTGGCGGTCGACGTCGCCCGTCTCGTCGGCGCCGACGACACCCTCTCCCCGGACCTCGTCGAGGGCCTGATCGCGGAGCTGACCCCGCGCATCGAGGCGTGGCGGGCCTTGGGCCTGTTCGGGCCGGCGCAGCCGGTCGGGCCGGGGGCGACCCGCCAGCAGCAGCTGCTCGGCATGACCGGCCGCCGCCCCGGCTGACCGCCGCCCGGCCCGGCGCCGACCGGTCGGGTCGCGCGGGGTCAGGCCCCCGCCGGTGCCCGCCGGTCGTGGTCGAGCAGCTGCAGGAGCTCCTCGTAGGGCCCGACGAGGAACGCCTCGTCGCCGGCGTCGAACCGGGTGTCGCGCCGCGGCGGGTGGTCCAGGACCCCGCCGTGGCGCAGGGCCAGGACCCGGATCTGCGCCGACAGCTCGTGCATCGCGGTCCCGATCAGCCCGGGGTGGTCGGCGGTGCGGAGACGGGCCAGCAGGAACGGCTGGGCCTCGACGTAGAAGGTGTCGAGCACCTCCAGCCCCAGCGCGGCGCCCACGAACCAGGGCGCGGCCAGGGCGGCGGTGGACCGCATGTGCCGGAAGTCGAAGTTCCGACCGACGGTCTGGGCGAGGGGCCGGTCGAACACCCGCAGCACCACCGGCACCGCCGTCCAGCGGGGACCGAGGCTCTCCCGCAGCACCAGCCCCGTCTCGATGTTCGTCAGGTCGCTGCTGGTGAGCACCGCCACCGCCGACGCCCCCGCGAGGTTCACCAGCGCGCCGGTCTCCCGCAGCGTGGAGTCCCCGACCACCACCGGCACCCCGAGGCTGCGGACCTGCGTCAGGTAGCGGTTGTCCTCGTCCCGGTCGACGACGACGACCTCCCGGCCCGCCGCCAGCAGGCCCTCGACGACCCGGAGGCCGATCGCGCCGAGCCCGAACACGATCATGTGCCCGCGCAGCCCGGTGACCCGCTGCCGGCCGAGGGCCTGCGCGAGGCGCCGGCTCACCAGGGAGTTGGTGACGAGCGCGAACACGGTCGTGGCCAGCGCGGCGCCGCTGAGGATGTCGACGATCCCGTAGACCTCGAGCCAGCGCGGCTGACCGCGGAAGGAGAAGTCGCCGTAGCCGACCGTCGCGTCGGTCACGACCGTGAAGTACAGGGCGTCCACCCACCCGATCGGCGATCCGCCGGCGCGGTAGCCGAACCGGAGGATGACGGTCGAGATGACGATGGCCGCCCCCAGCAGGGCGAGGGCGATCTTCAGTGAGCGTTCGAGGTCCCGCACCGCCTCGTAGAGGGCCGCGATCGGCCGCAGCGAGCTGCGCTGCTCGACGTCAGCGAGCTCCGCGGGGACCTCCGTGCCCGGCTCGGGGACGGCCGGAGCGCCGGCCCCGGTCCCGGCGGCGGCCGGGACGGGCTTGCTCGCCCCGCCGTGGAAGCGCGCGCTGCGCACCGGCCCGGCCACCGGCGCCGGGGCCGCCCGCCGCGGGCCGGTGACGTCCTCGGTGTCGGGACCGCCGTGGAACCGGGCCCCACGCAGGCGGGGGAGCTTCGGGGCGGTGAGGTCCGGCGGGTCGGTCACGGCGAGCACGTCGGCGGCCGGCCCGACCACCGTCACCCGGTCGGCCGGCACCACCGCGACGTCCCGGCTCGGGCAGACCAGCAGCTCGCCGCCCGCCGCCCGCGCGACCGCGACCGGGGCGAGGGCGCCGAACAGCTCGCGCATCGTCCCGGGCCGCGCGACGGGCACCCGGGCCAGCACGAACGGCTCCCCGCCCACGTCGAAGGTGTGCCGGGTCCGGGAGACGCACGCCTCGATCACCGAGGGGGCCGCCAGCGCGGCCGGGTCCAGGACGCTGCCCGCGCCGATCACCGACGCGAGCGCCCGGCCCACCTCGGGGTTCGCGAGGGACACCACGAGCCGGATGTCGGGGCGGAGCTCGCGGGCGACCAGCGCGGTCTCCATGGTCCGCAGGTCGTCGGCCTGGACGCAGACCACCGCCGACGCCCCCGCGATCCCGCAGGCCGCGAGGACCTCCGGGGAGCGCGGGTCACCGGACTGCAGCGCGACCCCGAGCGCGTGCAGCGGACCGGTGAGCCGCGGGTCCGGGTGGTCGTCGACCACGACGACCACCCGCCCGCTCAGGACGAGGGCCTCGATGGTCCGCAGGCCGACCCCGTGCAGACCGGCGACGATGACGTGCCCCGTCCGCTGCCGGTCGCCCGAGGCGCGGTCCGGCGCCCGGACTCCGCTCGGGGACTCGGGCGCCATCTGCGCATCCTGACGGTTCGGCGCCCCTCGCCGCCGGGATCCGGCTCCCGGGACCGTCCGCGACGCCCCGCGGGGGTCCGATCGCGAGGACCTGACCTCCACGAGACCTGGGTGACACACCGCGGTCGCCCGGCCGGTCCCGGCCGGGCGCACCCGGTCGCCGACTCAGCGGCCGCGCGCGCGGATCCGCTCGAGCAGGACGTCGGCGACGAGGCCGGTCCAGCCGGTCTGGTGGCTGGCGCCGAGCCCGGCGCCGTCGTCGCCCTGGAAGTACTCGAAGAACAGCAGCGCGTCGCGCCACCGCGGATCGTCGCGGAAGCGGGGGGTGCCGCCCCACACCGCGCGGTGTCCCTGCGCGTCCGGCAGGTACAGCCCGACGAGGCGGTCCGCGAGGTCGTCGGCGACCGCGCCCACGGTCATCGACCGGCCCGAGCCGTTCGGGTGCTCGACGAGGACGCCGTCGCCGAGGGCCTCGCCGTAGCGGCGCAGCGCCTGCAGCAGCAGGACGTTGACGGGCAGCCACACCGGTCCGCGCCAGTTCGAGTTCCCGCCGAACAGGGGGGTCGTGGACTCCGCGGGCTCGTAGTCGATCCGCGTGTCGTCGTCGAGCCCGCCGCGGAAGACGTACGGCGCGCCCCGGTAGACCGCCGACACCGACCGGATCCCGTGCGGGGACAGCAGCTCGGCGGGGTCGGTGACCCGGCTCAGCACCCGCGCGAGGCGGGTCCGGTCGACGAGGGCGAACAACCCCGGCACCGCGTCCGGCGCGGGCCGACCGGCCGGGTCGACCGGGCCCGTCGGCTGGGACGGTCCGGTCGGCGGCGGCTCGGCGGCGGTCACGTCGGCGGCCGCGGCGGCGTGCGGGTGCTGGCCCAGGAAGCGGTCGACCCGCTCCTGCAGGCGGGGCAGGCGAGTCAGGAGGTCCGGGGCCACCGTGACGACCGCGAACAGCGGGACGAGGCCGCTCATCGAGCGGACGTCGACCGGCCACCGGGCGCCGTCGCCCGCGCGCACGAGCTGGTCGTAGTAGAAGCCGTCGTCCTCGTGCCACAGCCCGGCGTCGACGGTCGCCCGCGCGATGAGCGTGAAGTCCTCGAAGAACATGAGCGCCATGTCCTCGACCGTGGGGTCCTCGGCGGACAGCACCGTCGCGATCTCGAACATGGACAGGCAGGCCAGCGCCATCCAGCCGGTCGCGTCGGCCTGCTCGAGGCTGTAGCCGTCCGGGAGCGCGGCGCCGCGGTCGAACGGGCCGACGTTGTCCATGCCGAGGAAGCCGCCGGTGAAGACCCCGAACCCGGCGGGGTCGTTCTTCGTGACCCACCAGGCGAAGTTGACGAGCAGGCGCCGGAACACCTGTCGCAGCCACGCGACGTCCCGGCTGCCGTCGATCCGGAACACCCGCAGCGCGGCCCACGCGTGGACGGGCGGGTTGACGGCGCCGAAGTCCCACTCGTAGGCGGGGACCTGCCCGCTCGGGTGCATCCAGCCGTCGCCGAGCACCATCGCCAGCTGGGCCTTCGCGAACGCGGGGTCGACCGCGGCGAGGGTGACGCAGTGGAAGGCCAGGTCCCAGGCGGCGAACCACGGGTACTCCCAGGTGTCCGGCATCGAGACGACGGCGTGGATGTCGAGGGTCGTCCAGCGGGAGTTGCGGCCGGTGAGCCGGGCCGCCGGCGGCGTCGGCTGACCGGGGTCGCCGGCGAGCCAGTCGCGCACGACGTAGGCGTAGTACTGCTTGCTCCACAGCAACCCCGCGAGCGCCGACCGCACCACGTGGGCCTCGTCGGCGGTGGCCCCGGCGCAGATGCCCGCGTAGAAGTCGTCGGCGTCGGCCTCCCGGTCGGCCAGGACCGCCTCCCAGCCGGCGGCGAGGTCGGGTGGGGTCGAGCGGTCGGCGGCGGCGCGGGCCAGGCGGAGCCGGACCTCGACGGTCGCGCCGGCGGCGACGGTGAGCACGTGGTGCAGCGCGGCCTTCGTCCCCGTCAGCGCGGGGTTGACGGTGGCCGCGCCGGACACGACGTGGTCGTTGATCCCGTCCTTCGGGAACGCGGGGCCGTCCTGACCCCACAGCCGCCGGGTGTTCGTCGCGTTGTCGCAGAACAGCGGCGTCGGGACGCCGTCGCTGCTGAGCACCAGCTCGCCGAGCTCGGCGTGCCGGGCCACGAGCGACCCCGCCGGCCCGGCCGTGATCGACGGCGCCGGGGTGCCCGGCACCCAGCTCCAGGTGTCGCGGAACCACAGGGTGGGCAGCAGGTGCAGGGTCGCGGCCGCCGGCCCGGCGTTGGTGACCCGGACCCGGACGCAGATGTCGTCCGGGCCGTCCTTGGCGTGGTCGACGGTGATGTCGAAGTACCGGTCGCCGTCGAACACCCCGGTGTCGAGCAGCTCGTACTCGGGGTCCTCCCGGGTGCGGGCGGCGTTCGTCGCGACCAGGTCCTCGTACGGGTACGCGGCGTGGGGGTACACGTAGCGCCAGCGCAGCCACGAGTGCGTCGGGGTGGAGTCGACGTTCCACCAGTACTCCTTGACGTCCTCGCCGTGGTTGCCCTGCGGACCGGTGAGCCCGAACGCCCGCTCCTTGAGGATCGGGTCGACGCCGTTCCAGAACGCGAGCGAGAGACACAGCCGCTGCTGGTCGTCGCAGAGACCCGCGAGGCCGTCCTCGTTCCACCGGTAGGTGCGCGACCGGGCGTGGTCGTGGGGGAAGGACGCCCACGCGTCGCCGGCCGCGCTGTAGTCCTCCCGGACGGTGCCCCAGGCCCGGTCGCTGAGGTACGGCCCCCAGCGCTTCCACGCGGCGCCGTCCGGCCCGTCGAGGCGCGCCTGCTCGGCACCGTGCATGGGTCGGGTCCTCCCTGTCGCCGTGGTGGCCGCGGGCACGCCCGGACGCCGGGCCAGTCTTCGCCTCCCAGCGGGGCGGCGCGTCCCCGACCGCGGGCGGCGGAGCGAGCGGGGACGATCCCGGGGTGACCGATCGAACCGTCCCCGCCCCACCCACCCGGACCGGCCGGCCCGACCCCGCCCCCGCCCCGACCGGCGGGGCCGCCGTCGACCCCCGTGAGCAGCACCTGTCCGGCCAGGAGCCGGTCGGCGGCTGGCACTGGGCCGAGTGGTCGTGCGAGCTGGTCGGGACCGCGCTCCTGCTGGTCGGCGGCCTGTCCGCGGTGTGCCTGGACTTCGGCCCCCACAGCCCGACCGCCCGCCTGGTCCCCGGCCACGGGGCGCGCCTGCTGATCACGGGGCTGCTGTTCGCGGGCACCGGGAGCCTGGTCGCGGTCAGCCCGCTCGGGCGGCGCAGCGGCGCCCACCTCAATCCGGTCGTGACCCTCGCGTTCTGGGTCCAGCACCGGGTGCACGTCCACGACGTCCTCGGCTACATCGTCGCCCAGTGTCTCGGCGCCCTCGCCGGCGCGGCCGTGGTCCGCGGACTGTGGGGGTCGACGGCGGTGGCGGTGCACTCGGGCGCGACCGTGCCCGGCCACGGCTTCGGACCGGGTGACGCCGTCCTGCTCGAGGGGGCGATGACGGCCGCCCTCCTGCTGATGCTGTTGTTCTTCACCAGCAGCCACGCCCTCGCCCGGTGGACGCCGCTCGGGAACTGGCTGCTGGTGGCGGCCCTGGTCCGGGTGGGCGCGGACTACACCGGGACCAGCCTGAACCCGGCCCGCAGCCTCGGGCCGGCGGTCCTCGCGTCCCTGCTGGGGATCTGGTGGGTCTACGTCGTCGGCCCGCTGCTCGGCGGGGCGCTGGCCACCGGGGTGTTCGGGCTCTTCCGGGACCGGGTCACCCTGACCGCCAAGCTCTTCCACGACCCGCGCTACCGGAGCAGCCTCGGCTCGCTGCTGCCGGTCCGCCGCCGCCGGGAGGTCTGATGACCTCCCGGCGGCGCGGCGGACCGGCCGTGAGCGGGTCCGGCCGCGAGCAGGGCGACCGGGGGCTCAGAGGCCGACGCTGCCCTGCATGATCCCGCCGTCGATGAACACCGTCGTCGCGGTGAGGTAGGCCGACTTGCCCGAGGCCAGGAAGACGACGACGTCGGCGATCTCGCCCGGCTGCGCCATCCGGCCCATCGGGATCGCCGCGTCGAGCGCCTTGAGCTTGTCGGGGTCGTTCATCGTCGAGGTGTTGATGGGGGTCGCGACCGCGCCGGGGCCGATGTTGACGACCCGGATCTGGTGCGGCCCGAGCTCGACGCCGGCGGTGCGGGTCAGCATCCGGGTGCCGCCCTTGGAGACGCAGTAGGCGATGTTGCCGGGCATCGGCCAGTCCTCGTGCACCGAGGAGATGTTCAGGACGATCCCGCCGTGGC
>CAXSIB010000009.1:0-21754 GCA_964237095.1 uncultured Actinomycetales bacterium | reverse complement strand
CGCAGCAGTCGTAGGGCGCGAACAGCCACTTGTGCGGGTCGACGATGAACGAGTCCGCCGCCTCGACGCCGTCGAACAGCCCGCGCACCGACGGGGCAGCGAGCCCGGCCCCGCCGTACGCGCCGTCCACGTGGAACCACCAGCCGTGCTCGCGGGCCACCGCCCCGACCCCGGCGAGGTCGTCGACCACCCCGAGGTTGGTGCTGCCGGCCGTGGCGACCACCGCGAAGACCCCGTCGCGCACGTCGGCCGGGAGGGCGTCGACGGTGGCGCGCAGCGCGTCGCCCGTGAGCCGGCCGCGCGCGTCGCCCGGGACGTCCACCACGTCGACGTCCATGACCACGGTGAGGGCGTGGCGGACCGAGGAGTGCGTCTCGGCGGTCACGCAGACCGCCCACCGGGCCGGCGGCGGGCCCCCCCGCCGGGCGCGGGCCGTCTCCCGGGCCGCGACGAGCGCCGACAGGTTGCCGACCGTCCCGCCCTGGACGAACGTGCCGCCGGCGCCGGCGGGCAGCCCGGCCAGGTCCGCGAGCCACCGCAGCGCCTGGTTCTCCGCGTGCACCGCGCCGGACCCCTCCAGCCAGGACCCGCCGTAGATGCTCGAGGCGCCGACCAGCATGTCGAAGGCCGCGGCGGCCTTCGTGGGTGCGTTCGGGATGAAGGCCAGGTAGCGCGGGTGGTCCACCGACAGGCACGCCGGGGCGAGGACGTCGCGCCACAGGTCGACCGCCGCCGCGCCGAGGCCGTCCGGGGTCACGGTCGCGCCGGCCACCGCCGCCAGCTGGGCCGGGGTGAGTGCGTGGTCGAGGGGCGCCGCCATCGCCAGCCGGTCGAGGCAGTCCGCGGCCAGCGCGTCGGCGATGGCGCGGAGCTGCGGCGTGAGCTGGTGCATCGCGCCGACGCTAACCGGCCGGTGGCCGTCCGGCGCCGTCAGCGCGGATCGGGCTGGTCGAGGCGCCAGTGCCGGGCCGAGGACAGCGCCCACGTGCCCGTGTCGGTCTCGTCGGTGTCCGCCGGGCCGCGGGTCATCGCGAACCGGCTGATCGTCCGCTGACCGCCCTCGGTGTCGCCGTAGAGGACGTCGACCAGCACCTGCCGCCGGTGCCCCACCGCGTCGGTCAGCCGGCCGAAGAGGGGGTCGGCGGTGTCCCGGACGGAGCCCTGCCAGAAGCCCGGCTCGCCGGGGGAGACGTACAGGTCCCGGGTGAGGCGGTGGAAGGCGTCGGGCGCGCGGGGCTCGTCGGTCCGCTCGGCCGGGATGTCCCAGCCGTGCAGGACCGCCAGCCCGTGCCCGACGTTGCGGAGCGACATCACCAGGTAGACGGCGGCGCGGCCGGCCTCGAGGGCGCCGCGGCTGCCCTCGACCCGGACCCAGTGGTCGTCGACGAACCGCACCTTCTGCACCGGGTCCTGCCAGCGCGAGGGCAGCAGGAGCGGGCGCAGTCCCTCGAGCACCGCCCGTTCGGCGCTGCGCGCCGCCCGGTTCGCCGAGCGGGTCGAGGAGAAGGTGGCGACCGCGAGCAGCGCGGTCCCCCCGGCCGTTCCGAGGTCGGCCACGATCGCCCAGTCGGTCATGGGCCACCCTCCCATCCGGTCACCGGGTGGGGACAGGACCGCCGGGCCCGGGGTCGGCCGCTCGCGGGGTGGGAGACCGGTCGCGTCAGGGCGGGGACAGGCTCCGGGCGCCGCTCGCCAGGACGGCCGCGGTCAGGGCCCTCATCGCCGGGCGCTGCTCGGTCTTCGGGTTGGTCAGCAGCACCAGGTCGAGGTGGCCGAGCTGGGGCAGGCGGTGGTGGACGCCGAGGGTCGTGAGCTGGGTCGGCACCAGGCTGCTGGCGAGGGCGGAGATCCCGATGCCGGCGGACACGGCGGCGATGAGGCCGTTGACCCCACGGCAGACGCACGCGCTGCGGTAGGCGGTGTTGGCCCGGCCGAGGGCGTTCTGCATCGCGGTCCGGCTGACACTCGGCGCCGGGTAGACCACCAGCGGGACGGGCCGGGTGAAGTCCAGGCGGGTCGAGGGGGTGCCGACCCACACCATCCGCTCGCGCTTGACCAGCTGGCCGCGGTCCTCCCCGCGTGGGCGCTTGCCGACGAAGAGGTCGAGGCGGTCGCTCTCCAGGCGGCGGTGCAGGGTGCCGCTCTGGTCGACGGTGAGGTCGAGGTCGACGAGGGGGTTGTCCCGGCGGAAGTCCCGCAGGATCTGCGGGAGACGGGTCAGCGCGAGGTCGTCGGACATCCCGATCCGCAGCCGCCCGCGGGGCCGGGCGCCGCTGAACCACGCGACCGCCTGCTCGTGGGAGGCGAGGATCGAGCGGGCGAAGCCGATCATCGCCTCGCCGTCCGCGGACACCGTCACCGAGTGGGTGTCGCGCAGGACGAGGACCCGGCCGGTCGCCTCCTCCAGCTTGCGGATGTGCTGGCTGACCGTCGGCTGCCCGATCCCGAGCCGCACCGCCGCCTGCGTGAAGCTGCCGGTCTGGGCGACCGCGAGGAACGTCTCGAGCTGCGCCGGGTCGTAGGTGACGGTCATCGTGCCCTCCTGCTCATCGCGTGCTCCCGCTCACAGCGCTCCCGTGGTCATCGCGGTCCCGGGGTCGTGGCAGCCGGCGGCGTCATCACGTGGGCCGTGGTCATCGCGTCGCGCGATAACAGTAAGTCCCGCCGCCAGGTTTCCGATCGGCCCCGCTGCGACGACTGTTGGATACAACACTCGACCGCACCCCCCCGGAGGACAGCACGTGAGCGCGGCCACGGCCGACAGGACCGGCACCGGCGTCGACCGGGAGGCCCCCGGCGGGACCGGCGACGGCGAGGTGGCGGCCGTCAGGGCGCCCGGGGTGGTGCGGCAGAGCACCTTCGCCGCCACCCGGGTCCGCAACTTCCGGATCTACCTGGCGGGGCAGAGCATCGCGAGCACCGGCACCTGGATGCAGAACATCGCCCAGGACTGGCTGGTCCTCCAGCTCACCCACAGCCCCGCGGCGGTGGGGGTCACGACGGCGCTGCAGTTCCTGCCGATGCTGCTGCTCGGCATGTACGGCGGGATGGTCGCCGACCGGTACCCCAAGCGCACGGTCCTCATGGTCACCCAGTCGGTGAACGGCCTCCTCACGGCGCTGCTGGCGGTGCTCACCATCACCGGGCACATCCGGGTCGGGCAGGTGTGGCTGTTCGCGCTCGCCGGCGGCCTGGTCTTCGTCGTCGACAACCCCACCCGGCAGGTGTTCGTCAACGAGCTCGTCCCGCCCGCCCTGCTGCGCAACGCGATCTCGCTGAACTCGGCGGTGTTCCAGACGACCCGGCTGATCGGCCCCGCCGTCGCCGCACTGCTCATCAACGCGTTCGGCTGCGGCTGGGCCTTCGCCGCGAACGCCGTCTGCTACCTCGGACCCCTGACGGGACTGGCGTTCATCCGCTCGGCCGAGCTGCGGCGGACGCCCGCGCTGGTCCGGGCGCCGGGCCAGCTGCGGTCCGCGCTGCACTACGTCGGCGAGCGGCCGCAGATCGCGTGGACGATCGCCCTCGTCGGGATCGTCGGCACGTTCGGCCTCAACTTCCCCGTGGTCCTGACGGGCATGGCCAGCACGACCTTCCACGGCGGGGCGAGCCTGTACGGGCTGTTCAACGTGATGCTCGCGATCGGGTCGGTCACCGGCGCGCTGCTCGCCGGCCGCCGCACCCGGACGGGGCTCGGCGTGCTCGTCGTGGGGGCCGCCGCGTTCGGCGTGGCCCAGGCGACGGCGGCACTCGCCCCGGACCGCACCGTGTTCCTCGGGCTGCTCGTCGTGATGGGCCTGACGAACCTGGCCTTCCAGGCGACCGCGAACTCCTCGGTCCAGCTGTCGGTCGACCCCGCGTTCCGCGGCCGGGTCATGGGGCTCTACATCCTCGTGTTCACCGGCGGCACGCCCTTCGGCGGCCCGCTGATCGGGTGGATCACGTCGCAGGAGGGTCCCCGGGTGGGGATGCTCGTCTGCGGTCTCGTACCCGCCCTCGCCTGCGGCGCCATCGCGCTGATCCTCGCCCGCGCGCGCTCGCACGCCCCCGCGGCCGCCGCGGGCCGGCGTCTCGCGCACGCCTGATCCCACCCGTCCGGTCGATCGCGCCCGGCGTCGCGGGCACCCGACACGTCGCCGTGACGGCCGTGACGGATGAGGCGCCCCAGCCGCTCCGACCCGGCGCGGGCGCGCCTCGGACCGGTCCACGCCCGGGTCCGGTCCGCCGGCCGCGATGGGTGACGATGGGCGCGTGCGGCACGGCGGCCGCGCACACCGACCGGGGGGACGGACATGGCGGACGACAGGGACCTGGCGGTCGGGGTGCCGCTCGAGGACGTCCCGCGCGACGGGGTCCTCGGCGGGGTCGTCGGCGACGCCCCGGTCATGCTGGCGCGCATCACCGACGAGCACGGTCCCGGCGGGCTCGGTGACGGCGAGCGGGTCGTCGCGTGGGACGCGAGGTGCACCCACGTCGGGGCGTCACTGCCCGCCGGGCTCCGCGTCGGCACGCAGGTCCACTGCCCGTTCCACCACGCCTGCTTCTCCCTGCGCACCGGCGAGGCCCTGCTCGCGCCCGCGTTCGCGCCGCTGCGCGGCTGGGACGTCGTGGTGGCCGACGGCCTGGTCCGGGTGCTCCCGCAGTCGCCGGTGCCCGCGCCGGCGGACCACGTCGACGACGTCCGCGGGGTCCGCCGCGTGGTCGTCGTGGGCGGCGGCGCCGCCGGCTACGCGGCGGTCGAGCGGCTGCGCCGGGCCGGCTGGGACGGCGAGCTGACGCTGGTGAGCGCCGAGGCGTACCTCCCGGTCGACCGCACCAAGCTGTCGAAGGGCTACCTCGGCGGCCAGGCCGGCGTAGACGGGCTGCCGATGACCCCGGCCTCCTGGTACGGCGACCACGACGTCACCACGCTGCTCGGCACCGGGGTCGACCGGATCGACCTCGCGGAGCACCTGGTGTCCGTCGGCGGCCGCGACCTGCCCTACGACGCGCTGGTCGTGGCCACCGGAGCGGAGCCGGTCCGCCCGGGGCTGCCCGGCTTCGACGGCCCGGGCGTCCACGTGCTCCGCTCGGTGGCCGACGCCGACGGGATCATCGCGGCGGCGACCGCGGGCTCGGGCGGGCGGGTCGTCGTCCTCGGCACGGGCTTCATCGGGCTGGAGACCGCGGCGGCGATGCGTGACCGCGGGGTCGACGTCACGGTCGTGAGCCTCGACGAGGTCCCGCTGGCCGGGGTCGTCGGCGCCGAGCTCGGGGGTCTCGTCCGCCGCGTCCACGAGGAGCACGGTGTCCGGTTCGCCGTCGGGAGGGCGGCCGGCTGGGACGGGTCCGCGCTGCAGCTCGAGGACGGCAGCCGCGTGGAGGGGTCCGCCCTGGTGCTCGGGCTCGGCGTGCGTCCGCGGACCGCACTGGCCGAGGCGGCGGGGCTCGCCGTCGACGACGGCATCCTCGTCGACGCGTACGGGGAGACCGCCCACGCCGGGGTCTTCGCGGCCGGGGACGTGGCCCGCTTCCCCGACGCCCGCACCGGCGCCCCGATCCGGGTCGAGCACTGGGCCGTCGCCGGCCGGGCGGGGGCCCGGGCCGCGGTGAACGCCCTCGGCGGCGAGCAGGCCATGACCGAGCCGCCGTACTTCTGGAGCAAGCACTACGACCTGAACATCCGCTTCGCCGGCCACGTCGGACCGGTGGCGCACGGGCCGGGCGGGTCCGGCGCCGAGGCCACCGTCGAGGGCTCGCTCGCCGACCGGTCGGCGACCGTCCGCTACCGCGAGGGCGGCCGCCTCGCCGCGGTCGCCACCGTGGGCCGCGACCACGAGTGCCTGGTCGTCGAGGACGAGCTCCGCCAGGACACCCCGGCCTGAGCCCGGGAGGTCAGTCGGTGCGGGCGGTCGCGGCGCCCGGCGGCAGCACGCGGATCGGTCGGGTCGGCTCGTCGTCCCCGGCGTCGGTCGTCGGCGCACCCGCGGCGGTCGGTTCTGGTCCGGCGGTCGGTCCGGGACCGGGAGTCACCTCGGTGGTGGTGGCCCCGGTGGTGGCGCCGTCTGCGGGCTCCTCGGGCGGGGCGGGGCCGACGGCGGCGGCGAGCAGCACCGCGTTCGGGATGCTCATCGGCCCCTCGGCGGTCAGGAGCTTCGTGTAGAGCAGGTCCATCGAGACCACGACCCCGTCGTGCGGGCCGTTGATCGCCCCGGCGCGGACCCGGATCCGCTCGCCCGGGGAGTAGGGCCGGGAGAACAGCAGCACGAGGCCCGCGAAGAGATTGCCGAGCACCTGCTGGGCGGCGATGCCGATCACGGCCGCGAGCAGCGCGCCGCCGGTGAGCAGGTGGTCGAGCTGGATCCCGGCCAGGTCGAGGGCCGCGAGCACGACGAACAGGTACCCCACGATCAGGCAGGTCAGGCGGAGCGCGGCGGCCGCGGTCGGACCGGCCCGCACGGCGACGTGCCGGCTCGCGCCCTGGGCGGCACTGCGGGTCGCGACGATCCCCGAGACGAGGAACACCAGTGCACACAGGACGGTGAGGCCCTGGTTGCGCCGGCCGTGCGCGTCGATGCCACCGAGGCGGTAGCCGACGACGAGGGCGACCAGCGCCAGCAGGGCCGCGGCGATCGCCCGGCGGAACTGCCCGGTGTCCATCTTCGGGGCCAGCTCGGGCGGCTCCTCGGGCCAGTCGCTCACCGGGTCCCCGGGGTGTGCGGGGTCCCCGGGGTGTCGGGAGCGGCCGGGGACGTCCCCGGGAGCAGCCCCCGCTCGACGAGCAGCGCCCGGGCGTCGACCGGGCCCGTCCAGACGTGGGCGTCCCAGCCGACCGCCCGGGCCCCGGCGACGTTGTCCGCGCGGTCGTCGAAGAACAGCACCTCGCCGGGGTCGACCGCGAAGAGCGCGGTGGTCAGCTCGTAGATCACGGCGGCGGGCTTCATGGCCCCCTGCTCACCGGAGACGACGAGGTGCTCGAACGGCTGGGCCCAGTCCGCCGTGCGCACCCAGCGGGCCATCGCGGTCGGGGCGTTGGACAGCAGCCCCAGGCGGGTCCCGGCGGCGACGAGCTCGGCCAGCAGCTCGCGTGACGGCATCGGCAGGGTGCCCCAGATCTCGCAGTCGGCCCGGGTCAGCGCCGCGGTCAGCGCGTCGGTCGGCACCCCCCCGGCCGCCCGGACGATCGGCTCCCAGTAGGCGTCGTCCAGGCCGCCGGCGTCGTACGCGGCCCGGTCGAGCCAGTACGCGTCCTCGAAGGGGGCGGCCGCCACCCCGGCCAGCGCGGCGAGACGCGGGAGGAGCTCCTCCGGCACGGCCAGGACGCCGCCCAGGTCGAAGACGACGACGGCCGGGTGGGTCCCCGGGGGGGCGTCGGCGGGGGTGGACACCGGGGGAGGCTAACGGAGGCAGGTCCGGGCGGCCCCGGACGAGCCGGACATCGCGACGGAACGTCCTTGCCGCCCGGACGGCCACCTGCCAACCTGCGGTGAGTGATCGCCGTCGATCGCCGCCCGCTTCCGGGCACCGCCGGCGGCGCCCCGAGGAGCCCGCCATGGCCCGTCCCCGTCTCGCCTCCGTCCTCGCGGGAGTCGCCGCCGCCGGGGCGCTCGGCCTCTCCGCGCTGCCCGCCGCGTCGGCCGCCACCGCGCGGCCGCCGAGGATCACCGTCCTCGACTCGACCGTGCTCGCGCCGTTCCAGCTGGCCGTGACCGGCCGCGACGTGCTCGTCGCCGACGGCGGCACCTCCGCGGTGTCCCGGCTGCGCGGCCGGACCCTCAAGCCGCTGGTCCCCGGCGTCCCCGGTCTCGAGGGCATCGGCACCGACCCGGCCGGGGACATCGCGTACACCAGCTCGAACGAGTCGACCCACGCCGCGTCGCTGGTCGTCGTGCACCGCAACGGGAAGAAGGTCGTCGCCGACCTCGCGGCCTTCGAGAAGGTCCACAACCCCGACGGCGCGGTCACCTACGGGGTCCTGCATCCCAGTGCCTGCGTCAAGAAGTACTTCAAGGGCATGCACCAGCCGGCCACCTACACGGGTGACGTCAACTCCAATCCCTACGCGGTGATCCCGTTCCGCAGCGGCTGGTGGCTCGTGGCGGACGCCGGTGCCAACGCGATCCTCAAGGTGAGCCCGGCCGGGAGGGTCTCCGTGGCGGCGGTGCTGCCGCGACAGGCGACGGTGATCACCGAGGCGATCGTGAAGGCGAACAAGCTGCCGGCGTGCGCGCTCGGGGTCACCTACTACTCCAACCCGGTCCCGACCGACCTGCAGTTCGGCCCGGAGCAGCGGCTGTACGTGAGCCTCCTCGCCGGCGGCCTCTCGACCGGCAGCGTCTACACCGTCGAGGTCCGGGGACACACCAGCCGGCGCTTCGCGACCGGCTTCGTCGGCGCGACCAACCTGACGGTGACCCCGCGCGGCGTCGTCTACGTCACCCAGGCCTTCGCCGGGCTCGTCTCCCGGGTGTACCGGGGGCACACGACGACGGTCGCCCGACTCGCGAACGTCCTGTCGCTGCAGTGGAGTCGCGGCGCCCTCTACGCCGGGACGGCCGCCCCCGGGCTGCTCCAGGAGGGCAGGCCCACGGGCCCGGGCAGCCTGGTGCGCATCACGTTCTGACCGCGTGCGCGACGCGGGTCCGGGCCTCGTCGGTCCGGACCCGCGCCCGCCGGGACGCGACGCGGCGGACGCGACGCTCAGAGGTAGCGCAGGGGGTCGAACTCGTCGAGGGGGATGATCCGGATCCGCGGCAGCGTGACGTTGAACGCCCGCACGTCGTACTCGAGGTCGTACACGGTCATGCCCCGGCTCACGAGGTCGGTGAACCCCGCGTTGACGAACTCCCGGAAGCCGAGCAGGCCGACCCGGCGCGAGCCGTCGAGCAGCGTCCGCATCTCCGGCAGGAAGTCCCCGTCGTGGCTGGCGAGCAGGACGTCCCCGCGGGTGGTGGCGAGGGCGTCGAGCATCCGCTTGATGCCGATGTCGACGACCTTCTCGGTGCTCGACCCGGACAGCGGGATCGGCACGTAGTCCATCGCCATCAGCGCCTGGACGAAGCTCATCGGCAGCGATCCCGAGCTGGCGTTGAGGAAGAACAGCCCCCGCACCGGCTGGTTCCAGGTGGTGTGCGCGAAGTTGCGGACCTTCTCCCACCGCGGGCGCTGCTCGGGCCCGGGCCGCCCGGAGAGGATCGACGCCCCGAGGGTGGCGTCGATGTTCTCCCCGTCCACCAGCAGGTACGTCGTCGTCCCCGGGTCGGCACCGGGCTCGGCGGTCACGGCTGGGTCACCTCGGCGAGCATACGGATCGCGGCCGGGCCCGGACAGGCCGACGGGACCGCCCGCCCGCAGACTCGACCCATGAGGGAGGCGGCCGGAGCGGGCGCGGCGGCCCCGGTGGCCCCGGCGGGGACCCGGCGGGCCGGGGCGGGGGCCGGCGTGGCCGCGGTACTGGCCACCGCCCGGGCCGGGCTCCACCGGCTGACCCCGGCGGAGACCGTCGCCGCCGTGGCGCGGGGGGCGCTGCTCGTCGACACCCGCACCGAGTCCCAGCGCCGCGAGCAGGGCGAGCTGCCCGGGGCGCTCGTCGTCGACCGCACGGTGCTGGAGTGGCGCCTCGACCCGACCGGCGACCACCGCATCCCCGAGGCCACCGGCCCGGACGTGGAGGTCGTCGTCGTGTGCCGGCAGGGGTTCAGCTCGAGCCTGGCGGCCGCGAGCCTTCGTGCGGTCGGCCTCGCCCGCGCCACCGACATGGTCGGCGGCGTGGAGGCGTGGGTCGCCGCCGGCCTGCCGCTCGCCCACGGTCCGGCGGACGTCCGCCGCTGAGCCGGTCCCGCCGGTGCGGTGCGGCCGAGGGGGTCAGGGGCGGACGAGGCGTCGCAGCAGGTCGTCGAAGGCCGCGAGCTGAGCGGGGGCGAGGGGCGCGAAGGAGGCGACGAGGACCTCGTCCAGCCGCTGGACGCCGGCCTCCCGCAGCGCCGTCCCCTTCGCGGTGAGGGCGTGGCGGACCACCCGGCCGGGACCGGGCACCCGCTCGACCAGGCCGCGGGCGATGAGCCGCCCCGCGAGGGCACCCATCGACTGGTCGGTCTGGAAGGTCAGCTGCGCGAGGTCGTGCAGCGAGGCATCCGGGTTGGCCTCCAGGTGCCGCAGCGCGTCCCACTGGACGATCGTCAGACCGAGGCCCTCGAGGGCCTCGTTGGCGGCCCGGTGGTGCTGCATCTGCAGCCGCTTGACCCGCAGACCGGTCTCCCGCAGCGACGGCTCCACCGCTCGATCATAGGCAAGCTTATTTGTATAAGCACGCTGATCTAGTGTCCGGGCATGGACATCACCCGCACCGACTCCGGCCACGGCCAGCCCTACCTGCTCCTGCACGGCGGTGGCGGCCCGGCGACGGTCGCCGGGTTCGCCGGCCTGCTCGCCGAGCACGCCCGCGTGGTCACCCCCGTCCACCCCGGCTTCGGCGGCACCGACCGGCCGGCCGGGATGGACACCCCCGCCGCCCTGGCGGCCTGCTACGTCGAGCTGCTGGAGACCCTCGAGGTCACCGACGTCTGCGTCGTCGGGAACTCCCTCGGCGGCTGGGTCGCCGCGGAGATCGCGCTCCTCGGCTCGCCGCGCGTCGGTTCGGTCGTCCTCGTCGACGCGGTCGGCATCGACGTCCCCGGCCACCCGATCCCCGACTTCTTCGCCCTCGACCCCGCCGAGGTGGCGCAGCGCTCCCTGTTCGACCCGTCGAAGGCGGTCGACCCGGCGACGCTCCCGCCCGCCGTACAGGCGACCCTCCCCGGCAACCGGGCCGCCCTGGCCGTCTACGGAGGCACCATGCAGGACGCGACGCTGCTCGCCCGCCTCGCTGCGGTCACCATCCCGACGCTCGTCGTCTGGGGCGAGGCCGACCGTATCGGGGACGTCGAGTACGGGCGCGCCTACGCCGCGGCCATCCCGGGCGCCCGCTTCGAGCTGGTGCCCGGCGCCGGGCACCTGCCCCAGATCGAGACCCCCGACGCCCTGCTCGCCCTGGTGCGCGAGTTCGCCGAGACCCACGCCGACCGGCGCACCGCGGCCTGAGTCCGCTCGGACGGGTCCGTCGCGGTTCAGCGGTCCCGGTCGCCGCGGCTAGAGGACCTTCGACAGGAACGCCTGCGTGCGCTCGTGCTGCGGGTGGGCGATGACCTCGCGGGGGTCGCCGGACTCCACGACGACCCCGTCGTCCATGAAGACCAGGGTGTCCCCGACCTCGCGGGCGAAGCCGATCTCGTGGGTGACGACGACCATGGTCATCCCGTCGCGGGCGAGGTCGCGCATGACGTCGAGCACCTCCCCGACGAGCTCGGGATCCAGCGCGGACGTCGGCTCGTCGAACAGCATCAGCTTCGGCCGCATCGCCAGCGCGCGGGCGATCGCCACCCGCTGCTGCTGGCCGCCGGACAGCTGCGCGGGGTAGGCGTTCGCCTTGTCCGCGAGCCCGACGCGCTCGAGGAGCTCCTTCGCCGCCGCGGTGGCGACCGCCCGGGAGTCCCGGTGGACCCGGCACGGCGCCTCGGTGATGTTCTGCAGGACCGTCATGTGGGGAAAGAGGTTGAAGCGCTGGAAGACCATCCCGATCTCCGAGCGCTTGCGGACGATGTCGCGCTCGGGCAGCGCGTGCAGCCGGTCGCCCACCTGGCGGTACCCGACCAGCTCACCGTCGACGTACAGCCGGCCGGCGTTGATCTGCTCGAGGTGGTTGATGCAGCGCAGGAAGGTGCTCTTGCCCGAGCCGGACGGCCCGAGCAGGCACATCACCTGTCCGGGCAGGACGCTGAGGCTGATCCCCTTGAGCACCTCGACCCGCCCGAAGCGCTTGCACACCGACTCGGCCCGGACCATCTCGGTCACGGCCCCGACCGGACCCGACGTCACGACGCCGTCCCGGTGGCGGCACGGGAACGTCCCGACAGCAGAGAGGAGAGCAGCCGCTGTGCGGGCGTCGCCCGCTGTTGCCGGGTCGTGCCCCGGCCGAAGCGGCGCTCCAGGTAGAACTGGCCGATCGTCAGGACCGTCGTGACCACCAGGTACCAGATGCTGACGACGAGCAGCAGCGGGATCTGCTGAAAGGTCCGGGAGTAGATGGCCTGAGCCGCGAACAGCAGGTCCGCGATCGAGATCACGCTCACCAGCGACGTCGTCTTCAGCATGGAGATCGTCTCGTTGCCGGTCGGCGGGATGATCACCCGCATTGCCTGCGGGAGCACGATCCGGCGAATCGTCCGCAGCCGGCTCAGACCGAGGGCATGGGCGGCCTCGGTCTGGCCCTCGTCCACCGACAGCAGCCCCGCGCGGACGATCTCCGCCATGTACGCGGCCTCGTTGAGGCCGAGGCCGAGGATCGCCGCCACGAACGGGGTGACGATCGAGTTGGCACTGCCGTGGACGAACTCCGGCCCGAACGGGATGCCCAGGGACAGGCGTGGGTAGAGCGCCGCGATGAAGTACCAGAACAGGAGCTGCACCAGTACCGGAGTCCCCCGGAAGAACCAGACGTACAGCCAGCCCGCGCCCGAGACGAGCGGGTTCGCCGACAGCCGCATGACCGCGAGGGCGATCCCGAGAGCGACGCCGATGACCATCGCGATGACCGTGAGCTCGATCGTCAGCCGGAGGCCGCTCAGGATCTGGTCGGAGAAGACGTACTGCCGGACCACCGACCACTCGAAGCGCGGGTTCGTGAACAGGGAGTGGACCAGCATCGCCGCCAGCACGGCGATGACCGCCGCGGAGACCCAACGCCCGGGGTGGCGGACCGGTACGGCCCGGATGTCGGCCGGGGTGATCCCGGCCCTCGGTCCGCCGGGTCCGCTCGGTCCCGCCGCCACCCCGCTCGCAGTGCCGCCGGTGTCGGTCACGTCAGCTCGTGGCGCCGTTGACCACCGGTGAGGTGATCGCTCCGGCGCTCGTGCCCCACTTGGCCAGGATCTTCGTGTAGGCGCCGTCGGCGATCAGCGCCCTCACCGCCAGCAGGACCGGGGAGGCGACCTTGTTGTCCTTCGGGATCGCGATCCCGTACGGCGCGGTCCCGTAGGCCTTGCCCGACAGGGCGAACTGGCCCTTGGACAGCTCGACCTGGTACGCCGCGACCGGGGAGTCAGCCATGCCGACCGCCGCCCGGCCCGTCGAGATCGCGAGGTTGGCGCCGTTCTGGTCCGGGTAGACCTGCACGTCCACCGTCGCCTTGCCGTCCCTCTTGCACGTCGCGCTCTGCGCGGTCGCGTCGTCGGCCTGGGTGGTGCCCTTCTCGACGGCGACCTTCTGCCCGCCCAGGTCCGCGAGGGTGTTGATCGCCGTGCCACCGGTCTTAATGTAGAACGACGTGCCGGCGCTGAAGTAGGTGACGAAGTCGACCGTCTTCTCGCGGAGTTTCGTGTCGGTGAAAGAGGACATGCCCAGGTCGTACTTGCCGGCGGCCAGGCCCGGGATGATGCTGTCGAAACCGGCGTTGACCACGCTCACCTTCAGGCCCAGCGCGCCGCCGAGGGCCTTGGCCAGGTCCGCGTCCATCCCGATCACGGTCTTGCCGTCGGTGTCGAAGAACTCGTTCGGGGCGTAGCTGGCGTCCGCCGCCACCGTGATCGTGCCCTTGCTCTTCAGTGCCGCGGGCAGCGCGGCCGCGGCCGCCGCGTCCACGGTGATCGTCGCGCCGTCGACGGTGACCGAGGCCCCGCCCGCGCCGGCCGTCGATGACATCGTCGAGGTCATGGCCGAGGCCATCGCCGACGAGCTCATGCCCATCCCCGACGACATCGCGGGGGACGACATCGGGGCCGACGACATCGCGCTCGCCATCGGGGCCGAGGCGGCGGCGGACGGGCTGGCCGAGGCGCCGGTGGAGCTGCTGCTGCCGCAGGCGGCGACGAGCCCGACGGCGGCGACCCCGGCGACGGCGAGGGCACGTCGGCGGAGTGCGGGCCGGGTGGTGGTGGACGCGGTCATGGCGGGCCCCTCTCGGGCGGCAGTGCTCTCGGTGTGGAGTGCTCTCGGTGAGGACGTGCGGCCGGTCGGGACGTGCGGCCGGCGTCGTGCGGGCTCGAGAGAGCATCCCCCACGACCGACCCCCCGCGGTGCAGTCCCCGGGTCACGATCCGGTCGTGTCAGCGCCCCCGCCGTCGCCTGGTCCTCCCGGCCCGGGACCGGCACGGCGGCCGGGACGCGAGGCGGTCGTTCCCCGTCCCGCCGGTCAGGACCCCGCGACGGCCGAGCCGAAGGCGGCGACGGCGTCCACCCAGTGCTGGGGGAGGTCGCGGTGGATGCTGTGGCCGGCGGGCAGGTCCACGACCCGCTCGGGCGGGACGAGGGCGAGGACCGCGGACCGCTCCGGCTCGTGCAGCGCGGACCGCTCGGGCTCGGCCAGCAGGACCAGCACGGGCACGACGACCTGGCCGAGGGCGTACAGCAGGTCGCCGCACAGGTGGGCCTCCGCACCGGCCGCGACCGCTTCGGCGTCGGTGGCGGCCCGGCCCTCGACGTTCGCGGTCACGTCGCCGTCGGCCCACGTCGGGTTGGCCGCCCGGGTCTCGGCCGCGGCCGCCGCCGGGTCCTCCCGGGCGAGGCGGCAGCCCTCGCGGACCCGGGCCGCGAGGTCGGGGTTCGGCTCGCTGCGCCATCCCGCCGGGTCCTCCAGCGCGAGCGCCCGCACGAGGTCGGGCCGGGCGGCGGCGACGCCCGTGGCGACGACGGCCCCCATCGAGTGCCCGAGCAGCAGGTCGGTCCCGATCGCCGGCAGCCGGCCCACGACGTCCTGGACCATGGCGGCCTGGGTGATCGGGTCGAGGCCGGCGGGGTGGTCGCCGTGCCCGAGCAGGTCGAACGCGGTCACGTCCCACCCCTGCGCGGCGAGGAGCGGACCCACCTGCCACCACGTGCCGGCCGAGCCGGTGACCCCGTGCAGGAGCGTCGCGGTGCCGCGGAACGGGCCTTCGGCCTTCCAGTGCTGGTCCACGACCGCCATCCAACCGGTCCAGGTGCCGACCGGGCCACCGGGCCCGCCGGGTGCCCGCACGACGAGACGGGCGGACGTCCCGGCGTCGAGGCCGCGGGCCGGGAGCCGCGAGCCGGGTCAGGCGGGCGGCGTGTGCTCCGAGCGCAGGATGCCCATGACCACGATGTCCTCGTACACCCCCCGGACCCACGCGTGCTCGCGCTGGCGCCCCTCGACCACGAAACCCGCCTTCTCGTAGGCCCGGACGGCGCCGGCGTTCGACGCGATCGCCTGGAGGTGGATCCGGTGCAGGTTGCGTCGCACGAACCCGAACTCGACCAGCTGGGTGATCGCCGCCGTCCCGATGCCGCGGCCCCGGGCCTCGGGCACCAGGCTGATCCCGGCCTCGGCGTGGCGGGCGAACCAGTCGAACCCGAACAGGGACGCGCTGCCGACGGCCGTGCCGTCGACCTCGACCACGAAGGTCACCGAGTCCTCGGCGGTGTCGCTCCCGACCGCGTGCGCGAGCCGGGCGTCGAAGCTCTCCCTGGTCGCCGGCGCCGGGGCCGCGGGGCCCCGCTCCTCCCAGGTGTCCAGGTCGGCGGCGATCCGGAACAGGACGTCCAGGTCGTCGGGGGTGCGCGCTCGCAGCGTCACGGTGGGGATGTCGGACACACCCGTGACTGTAGGGACGGCGACCCTCGACCCGGCGCGGCGGCTCAGTCGACGAGTCGCGCCGGGAAGCCGCCGGTCGCGATCGGCCCCCAGCGCTCGACCGTCACCCGGAGCAGGGACTTGCCCTGGGTGAGCATCGCGGCGCGGTACTCCGCCCAGTCGGGGTGCTCGCCGCAGATCGAGCGGTAGTAGTCGACGAGCGGCTCGACCGCGTCGGGCAGGTCGATCACCTCGGCGGTCCCGTCGAGCTGCACCCACGGGCCGTCCCAGTCGTCGGACAGCACGACCACCGACACCCGCGGGTCCCGGCGGGCGTTGCGGACCTTCGCCCGCTCCGGGTAGGTCGACATCACGAGGTGCCCGGCCGTGTCGACCCCGCCGGACAGCGGCGACAGCTGCGGGCGGCCGTCGATGCGGGTGGTCGAGAGCAGCATCCGGTGGCGCGGCCGCACGAAGTCCAGCAGCTGCTCGCGGTCGACCCGGTCCGCGCGGGCGATGGTCCTCGGCACGTCGGCAGCCTACGAGCGGGCCGCCGCGAGGTGCCGGTCGAGGAAGGCGACCGCGGCCGGGTACGCGTCGAGCTTGTTGACCCGGCGGGCGAGGCCGTGGCCCTCGTCGGCGTAGACCCGCAGCTCACACTCGACCCCACGCGCCCGGACGGCCTCGACCAGCTGCTCGGTCTCCGACAGCGGCACCCGCGGGTCGTTGGCCCCGTGGATCACGAACAGGGGCGCCCGCAGCGCGGCGAGGTGGGTCAGCGGGGACGCGGCCGTCAGGAAGTCGCGGTCGTCGGCGAGGGTGCCGTACTCGCGCGCCCGCGACGCCAGCCGATACGGCGAGGTGTTCTCCAGGAACGTGACGAGGGAGCTGATCCCGACGATGTCGACGCCGGCCGCCCACCGCGCGGGCTGCATCGTCAGCCCGGCCAGGACCATGTACCCGCCGTAGGAGCCGCCCCACAGCGCGGTCCGCGCGGGGTCGACCCCGACCGCCGGCAGCCACGCGTGCAGCGCGGCCAGGTCGGCGACGGAGTCCAGGCGCAGCCGGACGTCGTCGAGGGACGTCCAGCGGCGGCCGTACCCGCGCGACCCGCGGACGTTGGGCACCAGGACGGTGTGCCCGGCGCCGGTCAGGGCCGTCACGATCGGCGAGAAGACCCGGTCCGCCTGGGCTTCCGGGCCGCCGTGGACGACCACCACCGCGCTGCCGGGCGCACCGGTCGGGGCGTCCGGCGCACCCGTGGGGGAGTACACGAAGCACGGGATCGCCTCGCCGTCCGCGGCGGGCACCCGGTGGCTGACCAGCGCCGCGGGCGGCAGGTCGGCGCCGCTGCCCGCGACGGTCCGGACCGTGCCGGTCGCCGCGTCGACGACCAGGACGTCACCGGGGACCGCAGGCGCGCTGAAGGACAGGGCCACCCGGGCGGAGTCCGGCGACCACGCGGGCTCGGTGACGGTCGCCGCCCCGGCGGCGGGGGTCCCCTGGCCGGGAAGCGCGACCGGGCGCAGGTGCGCGCCGTCCGCCGCGTCGTGCAGCGCGAGCCGCGACTCGCCGTCCACCGAGGTCTCCACCAGGAGGAGCCGGCCGTCCGGGGACGGCCAGGCCGCGAGGTCGTGCGCGTCGTCGGTGACCAGCCACGTCCAGGTGCCGGTGGCCAGCTCGAGGCGGGCGACCCCGGTCGTGTCCCGGCCGCGGTCGGTGGTGACGACGACGGCGGCGCCGTCGGGGGTCAGGGTGGCGTGCTCGTGGCGGGCGGCGAGGTCGGGGTCGGTCAGGGCCCGCGCCGGGGTGTCCGGGCCGGCGAGCAGCAGCTGGTCGCTGATCGGCTGGGCGGCGACGAGGGCGACGACGACCGCGTCGCCGGCCGGGGCGACGGACACCGACTCGACGTTCCCGCCGCCGTCGTACAGGACGGTCTCGGCACCGGTCGCGAGGTCGAGCGCGACGACGTCGAAGTCGACGCGGTTGCGCCGGTTGGTCGAGTAGACGACCAGGCCGGGGGCCACCTCGAGGAGCGTGTGCTTGACGCCGGCCGCGTGCACGAGCGGGGTCAGGCCCTGGGCGGTGACGGGCAGGTCGCGCACGGCGTCGAGGTCGAGCAGCGACAGCTGGCCGTTCTCGTCCCCGCCGGCGTCGTGCTGGACCACGACCGTGCGCGTGCCCGGCAGCCAGCGCCCGGTGCACGGCCCCGGCAGCGCGGTCAGCGCCGTGGCCGTGCCGTCGGGGGCGATCGCGGTCAGCTGCAGGGAGCCGCCGGCGTCGTCCCCGGCGAGGGCCCGCCCGTCGTCGTCGATGTCGAGGGCCCGCCAGGTCCGGAGCTGCAGCAGCTGGGTGATGTCCACGCCTGCAGGTCTACCGGATCGCCGTCCGCCGACTCGACCGAGCACCGGTCGGTCCGGCCCATCAGCGGATGAGGCAACTCACGCAAGACGTCAGTAGCGTCCGACGTGAGGAGACAGGTGTTCGTCAATCGCGTCCGCGAGCTGACCGAGCTGCGCGAGTGGTGGGCGGCGTCGAACCCGCGCCCGGCTCTGCTGTGGGGGCGTCGCCGGGTCGGCAAGACCGCGTTGCTCCAGCACTTCACCGCCGACCTGCCCGCCGTCTTCCACACCGGCGCCGGCCGGTCGGCCACCGGCGAGCTCGTCCAGCTGTCGCGTCAGGTCGCTGCGGCGGATCGTGGCGGTCCGCGCAACCTCCTCGACCGGCCCTACGCCGACTGGGACGACGCTCTGGAGCACCTCGGCGCGGCCGCGGCCGATCACCCGCTGCTCCTCGTCCTCGACGAGTACCCCGAGCTGGAGCGCACCGCACCCGAGCTGCCGGGCGTCATCCGGGCCTTCCTCGATCGCGCTGCCGGCCACACGAAGCTGCGCCTGCTCCTGTGTGGATCCGCGGTCCGGGCGATGCAGGCCGTCCAGGTCGAGCGGGCGCCGCTGTACGGCCGGTTCGACCTGCGCCTGCAGCTGCACCCGTCCACCCCCGCCGAGGCCGCGCTCCTGCTGCCCGACCTCGTCCCCGCCGACCGTGCCCTCGTGTACGGGCTGCTCGGCGGGATGCCCCTGTACCTGAGCTGGTGGCGAGCTGATCTCGACGTCACGGAGAACCTCCGCCGCCTCCTCGTGCGGCCCGGCGCCCCCCTGCTCACCGAAGGGGACCTCGTCCTCGCCACCGAAGCCGAGCCCGGTGAGCAGGCGGGAGCCGTGCTGCACGCGATCGCGAACGGACGCACCCGCCACAGCCAGATCAAGGACTGGGTGCGCGCCGAGCCCTCCCGCACCCTCGACCGCCTCGTCGAGCTCCGCCTCGTCGACCGGGTCGTCCCCGTCACCGACGCGGACCGCACGAGGCGCCGGGTCTACCGGATCGCCGACAACTTCCTCGCCTTCCACCTCGGGCTCATCAGCCGCGTTGACCGCTGCGGACGTCTTCCCGGACCCGGCCTGACGGCCCGGGCGGGCGGATCGGGCCCACGGCGGCTTCCGCAGCGAGCCGCCGACCCCTGCGCCGGGTGGCTCAGGCGTGGGCGCCGACCGGGTCCCCCGTGCGGGCCAGGTCGGCCTCCATCTCGCGCACGAGGGGGAGCACCCGCTCCCCGAAGTAGGCGACCTCCTCCAGGTAGTGCAGGAAGCCGAGCAGGACGAGGTCCAGGCCGCGCCGCTTGTACTCGATGATCCGCTCGGCGACCTGCTCGGGTGTCCCGACCAGGCCGGTGCGGAAGCCGGAGTTGTACTGGACGAGGTCGGAGAAGTCCGAGTCCGCCCACATGCCCTTCTTGTCGTTGGTCGACGACCCGGCCTGCTTCACCGCGGAGCCGAAGCCCTCGACGGCCTCGACGTCGGCGCGGTCGATGATCTCGCGGAGGGTGTCGTGGGCCTCGGCCGCGGTGTCGCGGGCGACCATGAACCCGTTGAGGCCGAACCTCACCTTCCGCCCCAGCGGCGCGGCCGTCACCGCGACCTCGTCGATCTGCGCGGTCAGCCCGTCGAGGCTCGTCCCGTTGGAGAAGTACCAGTCCGAGACGCGGCCGGCCATCGCGCGGGCGGCGGTGGAGTTGCCGCCCTGGAAGATGTCGGGGTGCGCCCGGCCGGGCACGTCGACCGGCTTCGGCTTGAGGGAGAACCCGCGGAAGCGGTAGAAGTCCCCCGCGAAGTCGAAGGTGTCCTCCGTCCAGATCCCGCGCAGGCAGCGGATGAACTCCTCGGAGCGGCGGTAGCGCTCGTCGTGCTCGAGCCAGGCCTCGCCCATCGCGGTGAACTCGCCCTTGAACCAGCCCGACACGACGTTCGTCGCGTACCGGCCGCCGGACATGATGTCCGCGGTCGCGCCCATCTTGGCCAGCACCCCGGGGTGCCAGAGGCCGGGGTGGACGGCGGCGATCACCTTCAGCCGCTGGGTCGCCAGGAGCAGCCCGAGGCTGAATGCGGTCGACTCGTGCTGGTTGTCCGCGCCGTAGCTGGCCATGTAGCGGACCTGGCTGAGGGCGTACTCGAAGCCGTTGTCCTCGGCGAGCACCGCGAGCTGCCGGTTGTACTCCCAGTCCCAGCTGGTGCGCTGCTCGATCTTCGAGACCACCAGCCCGCCGGAGACGTTGGGCACCCAGTAGGCGAACTTCAGGGGCTGGGCGGGGGCGTCCGCGGCGGTGTCGGCGGCGGTGGCGGCGGCAGCGCCGGCGGTGGCGGCAGGGAGGTCGGACATGCTCCGATGCTCGGCCGTGTCCGCCATCCGGTCAAACAGAGGTCCGACCGGTGGACGCGACCGCCTTCTGGAGATCGACGGTCCGGCCACCTGCCGAGGGGTTCGCGGCCGCGGCGAGCGGACGCCGGGCCTCTCCCGAGGAACGACGCTCGGTAGACCTCAATAGTACGTGGAGTAACACCGAGAAAGGGGCCCATCCACCGGACGGACGGCGGCGAAATGACGATGAGACGTCCACCGGAGACGTCCCGGCCCCTGCTCACCCTCACCCCGCGTCACTACCCGATCACCCGTCTGACCTGCACACGGAGCCGGCCCACGAGCCCGTCCGACCGCGGGCACTGGCCGGGTGCGCTGGTGGGGCGCCGGTTATCGTCGATCGCTCCTGGTGCGACGGACATCGTCCGCCGCCGGTCGGGTGGAACTCCCGGCGAGCACCACCGAAACACCTGTCCGCGACCCGTCAGTCCGAGAGGGAATGTCATGAGCGCCACGTCGACCACCCGCCACCGCGCCCGCCTCGCCGTGGTCCTCGGCACGGCCGGGCTCACCGCCCTGGTCGCGGTCGGGACCCCGGCCGCGGCCTTCGCCGCCGGCAGCTCCCCCGTGGCCGGGTCGTCGCTCACCACGGCCCCGACCGGCTGGCTGCGGGTCACCCACCTCGCCCCGGAGGTCGGACCGGTGAACGTGTACCTCACCCCCCTCGACGGGTCGAAGGGGCTGGTCCTGCACCACATCTCCTACGGGGCCTTCTCCAGCTACCAGACCGTGGAGCCGGGCCGGTACGCGGTGGCGATGCGCCCGGTGGCCGCCGGCGCCGCGTCCAAGGCCATCGCGTCCTGGCAGGTGACGGTCAAGGCGGGCACCGCCTACACCGTCGCCGCGGTCGGCACCCCGGGCCACCTCCAGAGCGAGGTCTTCACCGACGCCCTCGTGCAGCCCGCCAAGGGGTCGGCCCGGATCCGCCTCATCCAGGGGGCGCCGGCGGCGGCCTCGGTGTCGGTGACCGCGGTCGGCGGCCCGCTGCTCGCCGAGGGCCTCACCTACGGCTCGATCACCGGCTACGCGGACGTCCCGCAGGGCCGGTGGACGCTGAAGGTCACCGAGAACGGCGCGAACGTCGTGACCACGGTTGACGTCGCCGCGGGCGGGGTCTACTCCGTGGTCGTGGTGCAGAGGTCGAACGGCGGCCTGACCCTCGACACCGGCACCGACGTGAACGGCAAGGCCGTCGCCGCGACCGGGAAGGCCGGCAAGCCGGTCTCCATGTCGGTCCAGATGGACGCCGCGGACTCCGCCGTCAAGCCCGTCGGCTCGGTCAACACCGGTGAGGGCGGTACTGCCCTGGACGGTCGCGGGACCGGTTCCGGCGTGGCCGGGCTCGGGTCGACGACCGGGGTGGCCGCCGCCGCGGCGGTCGGTCTGGGCGTCGTCCTGGTC
>CAXSIB010000008.1:0-21979 GCA_964237095.1 uncultured Actinomycetales bacterium | reverse complement strand
GGTCGACTTCGATCAAGCACTGGTCCTCGCCGCCGAGGGGTCGAGAGCATGCCAGGGCCAGGTCGAGGTCCGACCGTTTCAGTAGACCAGGCGGGGAGCGGCCACCCGGGCTCACGTCGAGGAGTGGACCCGCTCCCCCGACGTCGAGGGGTTGACTGCGCGACTCGACCCGCCGGTGGAACGCCACTGAAAGAAGGTGGCCAGGGATGTCGGATCGGGGCCGGGCTGTTCGTTGCTGAGGTGAGAGGCTCCCCGCGGGCGGGTGCCGAGGACAGGGAGCAGGACTCGATGAAGCTCACGACCATGACCCAGCTCACGATCGACGGGGTGGTGCAGGGCAACGGCGGCGCGAGTGACGAAGACCGCCGGGGAGGGTTCGACCGTGGCGGCTGGGCCCTGGACGCAGGTGATGACACCACCCACGACTGGATCGTCGAGACCTATCAGCGGGCGGATGCGTTCCTCTTCGGTCGCCGGACGTACGAGCTGTTCGCGGGCTCGTGGGGAGCGGTCGAGGAGCTGCGCTCCCAACCGATCGGGGCGTCGTTGGACTCCAAACCGAAGTACGTGGCCTCACGGCAGCTCACCGAGGCGGGCTGGGTGAATTCCACGGTCCTCGGCGGGGACCTCGCGGCCGCCGTCACCGAGCTGAAGGCCGGCGCCGGCGGGGAGCTTCAGGTGCACGGCAGTGCCACGCTGGTCCGGTGGCTGCTCGACCACGACCTCGTGGACGAGATGAACCTGATCGTCGTCCCGGTCGTGCTCGGACAGGGTGCCCGGCTGTTCCCCACCACGGGTCCGGACATCGCACTCGACCTGCTCCGGACGCGGGCGGATTCCCGGGGCGTGATGTTGCAGACCTACCGACCGGCGGGCCGCCCGCGGTACCCGACGAGCTGACCCCACACCGCCGGCACGGTCCATCGGATCGGGCGGTCTTCCCATCCCGGTTCAGCTCCTCACGTCCCGGGGGCGGCGCAGCGAACGCCAGCAGCGTCGGCGTGCACGAGGTGGCCGGGCCCGAACACGGCGACATCGCCACCGACAATCCAGCCGGACTGACCACGTGACCGCGGTCGCCGACCAGCACGCTGCCCGCCCGGCTCCCTCACCCGGGAACGGTCAGCGCCTGGGTCACGACCGTGCCGGATACCGGGGCACTCCATCGGTCAGGTAGGTGACCCGCCGTGGGCTTCGCCCCGTTGCGGTCAGACGGTGGAGCCCGCGTGCAGCAGGAGGACGGCGGCCGAGAACGCGGTCGGGTCCTCCTGGGGTAGATCGTGCCCGGCATCAACCGTGCGGTGGTCCACGATCGAGGTGAAGTGGGATCGGTGTTCGGCGAGCGACGCGGGTGGACCGAGACCGTCGTGGGCGGAGTCGAGCACGACGGTGGGGACAGTGATCGCGGGTTGAGCAGCGATCAGGTCCTCGGTGTCCTGGTAGGCCGGGTCACCGTCGGCCAGGCCGTAGCGGTGCCGGTAGGAGTGGACGACCACGTCGACGAAGTCGGGGGTGTCGAACGATGACGCGGTGGCGACGAACTGGCCGTCGGTGAAGGTCCACTGCGGTGACCACTGCGTCCACAGCAGGCGGGCCAGTTCTCTGCGGTATTCACGCAGGCCGTTCCGCCCGCGCTCACTGTGGAAGTAGAACTGGTACCACAGGGCACTTTCGTCCTGCGGGTCGAGTGGGTTGTCGGCGCTGGCCAGGTCCTGGACGTTGTACCCGTCGACGGTGACCAGTCCGGCCACCCGGGCCGGCCACAATGCTGACACCACACAGGCGGCCCGGCCGCCCCAGTCGAATCCGCCGAGGATCACCCGGTCCAGTCCGAGTGCGTCGAGTAACTCGAGCAGGTCATGGGCGAGGGCGGCCTGCTGACCCGACCGGGCCGTGCCTGCCTGGGTGAACCGGGTGGGTCCGTAGCCCCGCAGGTAGGGCACGACCACGTCCGCACCGGCGTCGGCCAACGGCCCGACGACCCCGTCGAAGGCCCGGACGTCGTAGGGAAAGCCGTGGAGCAGGACCACCGGCCAGCCGCCGCGGTGACCGTGTCGTTCGTAGGCGACGTCAAGGACACCAGTCGAGATGATGGCCGGCATCCCCGAACGATGCCATGACCGCGCGGTGAAAACTGGCAGATTCTGGACGACCCCCCGCCTGGGGCTGTGGGCCCAGATATCGCGGCGGTCAGCGGTCCCGAGCGTGGACTGACCGGATCACTCCGTGACCGGCAGGCACTCGGTGAGTAAGTCGACGACATCGCGCCAGGCCCGTCGTGCATGGCGTGGGTGGTAGCCGACGCCGGGGACGGTGGGGTGGTCGACCGGCGGGTGGTGAAAGGCGTGCAGGGCGCCGCCATAGACCGTGAGGCGCCAGTCGACGTCCGCGGCCTGCATCTCAGCGGTGAACGCGTCGCGCTGCGCGGCCGGCATGATCGGATCTTCGGAGCCGACCCCGGCCCACACCGGGCAGCCGATGCGCGCGGCCTCGCCCGGTCGGCCCGTGGTCAGTGCGTTGACTGTCCCGATCGCGGCCAGGCTGACCCCGGCACGGCCGAGTTCGAGCCCGATGGCGCCGCCGGTGCCGTACCCGACGGCGGCGATCCGATCGGGATCGGTTCGTGGTTCAGCCCGCACCACCTCGAACGCCGCATGGCCGATGCCCCGCATCCGGTCGGGATCAGCGAGCAGCGGCAGGCAGCGGGCCAGCATCTGCTCGGGGTCACCCAGGTAGCGCCCGCCGTGCAGGTCGAAGGCCAGCGCTACATACCCCAGCTCGGCAAGAGCATTGGCGCGGCGCCGCTCGACGTCGCTCAGCCCCATGCCCTCCGGTCCGAGCAGTACCGCGGGCCGGCGGTCGGTGCCGGCCGGGAGCGCGAGGTGCCCGATCATGGTCAGACCGTCGGCCGGGTACTCGACCGTACGCGTCGTGATCGTCGTCATGACACCGGACCGTAGTGATCACCAAGCCCGATCCAGCCAATGTTCACCACGGGCAGAACAGCGCGGAGGCACCTCTTCGATGCACCCGTGGCTGAGAAGATCCACCGCAACCCCCGTTTCCACGGTCGCACTTCAACTCGACCGCGCGGCGGCGATGAGCTCCTTCGCCGGCTCGCCGCGATCGACAGCCGCCTCGCGCTGTTCGGGCACGGTGACCTGGTCGGGTCCGACGCCACCACCGCCTCCGTGCGGCCGCGCCGCTCACCGCCACCTGCCCCCCCCGAAGGTGGCTCACAAGCAGCATCGGGTCTCCCGTCCCGCTGGCCAAAAGGGAGACCGTCGCGGTGGACAGTCCGGCGACGGCCGACACCTCGGTGGTGGAGCGGGCCCGGTCCGGCGGGTGTGCGCGGCCGGCGCGGCCTGCTGACCCGAGAGAAGCCGGTTGTCCGCGTCACACCAGGAGGGCGGAGGTGTAGTCGGGGAGGGTGATCTGCTCGCTGCGGTCGCGGCCGGCGCCGCACGCGCGGCCCGGTCCACTGCGGGCCTGTCACCGACCGCCGCCGTGGTCATCGCGGGGGATCACATCGGTCCGAACCGCCGGCCCCGGCCGGGACGAGGGGCCCAGGGTTCGCGGGCAGGCCCGTGACCACCGCTGCCCGCGGGGTTAGCGTGCCGGCGACGCGGTCAGTGGTGACCGCCTGTTCGGAGGAGTGCCCGTGCCCATCCTCAGCCGGCTCGACCCGGAGCTCGCCCCGGTCGTCGCGCAGATCCCGATCCTCGACCTCCGCGACCTCGACGGGGCCCGGGCCGGACTCGCCGCGATGTACGCGCAGATCAACACCGCCGCCCCGGACGCGGCTATCGCCCGCACCGACGACCAGGCGCCCGGCGCGCCCGGCGACCCCGACGTCCACCTGCGGATCTTCCGTCCCGCCGCGTCGGCCGGACAGGTCCTGCCGTGCCTGTACTGGATCCAGGGCGGCGGCTACGTCCTGACCGCGCCGGACATGGACGACCAGTGGTGCGAGGAGATCGCCCACACCCATCACTGCGTCGTGGTGTCCGTCGACTGGCGGCGCGCGCCCGAGACCCCGTTCCCCGGTCAGGCTGAGGACTGCTACGCCGGGTTCGCGTGGGTCGTCCGCAACGCCGCCGACCTCCACCTCGACCCCACCCGGATCGTGATCGGCGGACACAGCTCCGGGGGTGGCTCCACCGCGGGCCTCGCCCTGCTCGTCCGCGACCGTGGGGAGTTCACCGTCGCCCACCAGCTGCTGATCTACCCGATGCTCGACGACACCGACTCCACCCCGTCCAGCCACCTGGTCACCGACCCGCAGGTGTGGAACCGCACCTCCAACGAGATCGGCTGGCGCAGCTACCTCGGGGACACCTACGGCACCGACCGGGTGTCCCCCTACGCCGCCCCGACCCGGATGGACGACCTTGCCGGGCTCGCCCCGGCGACCATTCTCACCGGGGAGCTCGACCTCTTCGTCGACGAGGACATCACCTACGCCCAACGGCTCATGCACGCCGGGGTTCCCACCGAGCTGCACGTCTACCCCGGCGCCCACCACGGCTTCGACCGGCAGGTCCCCAACGCCGTCGTGTCTCGCCGCCTCTACGCCGACCGCGACGCCGCCCTCCACCGGGTCTTCACCGCCCCAGCCCCCCTGTCCGCCGCCCGCGAGCAGACCGCTGCCGCCAGCTGACCCGCCTCACCCACGGAAAACGCAAGAATCATGTCTGTAGTGCATACCCACACTTATCCACCGCACCCGAGCAATCCCCCGGGGTGCCGGCTGGCCCTGGTTTGGACGGGTCGGCGGTTTCCCCGGAGCTGTGGGTGGCAGGAGTGTCCTCCAGCAGCGGGGCTGGGCGGTCGGGCCAGGGCAGGGTCCTCGCGGTGGGGCCGTCGCGGTGGACGCGGCCCAGGCGCAGGAGCCAGGCGGCGATCCCGGCGGTGCCCTGCATGAGCCCGACCGTCGGGGGCAGCAGCGGGGGGTCCGTGGTGTGGTCGGTGTGCTGCCACCGGGTGCCTGACGGGTCGGTGACGGCCCGGTCCAGGACGTCGGCGGCGAGGGTGTCGGCCCAGTCCAGCCAGCTCCTCTCGCCGGTGGCCTGGTAGCGGTCGAGGGCGAGGTCCCCGACCCCGGCGGTGCCGCAGCACAGGCCGAGGTTGTCCCAGAACCCGGGCTGGGCGCGGACCGGTAACCCGCTGACCCGGATCGCGGTCAGGCAGGCGTCGACCGCAGCCGCCCAGCCTGCGCCGGGCTGGAGACGGTCCAGGAGCAGGAACAGCCGCACCGTACCGGTGGGGCCGTGGCACCAGCCGTAGCTGACCGGGGCCGCCCACTGCTGCTGGGGCAGGGAGTGGGGCAGCACCCACCCCGTGGGGTGGGCGGCGAGCTCAGCGAGACGGGCCCCACCGGCCGCGGCCGCCGTCAGGAAGTCCGGGCGCCGGCAGGGGCCGGCCGCCGCGGCGAGGGCGAAGGCGATCCCCGCGCCGCCGTGGGAGAAGTTCGGCATCAGGAACGGCATCCCAGTCCGGGCGGTCCAGTCCAGGCCCGCCCCGGCGGGAACACCGGCGGCGAGCAGCCGCTCCCCCACCCCGGCCGCGAGGGCGGTGTCGGTGGTCGCGTTCAAGAGCGCCAGCAGGATGCCCGCGTCACCGCTGATGATGTCGTGGTCGCCCCGGTCACCCGTCCACTGCGACGCTTGCGCGGACAACCGATCCGCGGCCGACCCGGCGTCGGGGTCTCCGGCCACCCAAGCCCAGGTCCGCAACACGACGAGCCGGCCCGCCAGCCCGACGTACAGCCCGGGTTCCTCACCGCCCTCCCCACCGGTGGAGCAGGGACGGTTCCCCGCCTCGATCAGCTGGTCACGCATTAGCGACGCGAGCTCGTCGGCGTCAGACCGTCCGCCGAGCCGGGCCTCGGCGCACGCGAACAGCACCCCGGCCGCACCGGAGTAGAGGTCGTCGCCGACCGCAGCGCCGCCCGGCTCCGCAACGCGTCCACCACCGGCCGGGCTCGGCGGTCGGACCTGGGACAGCACCCACCGCAGACCCGACCGTCCCGCCGACTCCGCGTCCCCCGCGACCACCACCCCCCGATTGTTCCCACCCCTGCCTGCAGGAGTCAGCAGCACCGCAGTCTCGGTACGGGGCGGGGGTGTTCACGGTGCACAGTTCGCCGGCGGGTGTCGGACTGAGGTGGACGTGTCCCCGCCTGGCCCGGCCGGGGCTACGGCGAACGCACGACTCCGGCGTCGATGGGGACCCGGCCGGGCCCGTCGAGGTCGTGGCGGGTCACTGCGGTCGTACCCGACCAGTACGCGCCAGTGGCTGCTGCAGGCGCACCCGACCGGGCCAAAGAGCGCCGGGCGGGTCAAGAGGACCGCCACCGTGCTCTTGAGCAACCGAAGCGACCGAGCGGGTCAGCACGCCGCGGCCCGGGAGCGGCGAAGTCGCAGCACAGACACACGCCGTCACCAGGACTGCCGTCGACCCCTCTGGTGGCTGCGCCGCTGTGCCCGGCCTGGTCGAACCCTTTCCCACGGAGTTGCTGCCAGCGCAGGGGACTGATGCAGCTGGTCAGCCGGTGGTCGGATCGCCGAGCCGGTGGGCGAACCAGGACCGGATCCGTTCCAGGACGTCGATCTGGTGGGCGCGTTCGGTGAACGCGTGGTTCTCGCGTGGGTAGACCACCAGTTCGTGCTCGGCCCCGACGTGGGTGAGGGCCCGGTGGAAGTAGATCGCCTGCCCGACGGGGACGTTGGTGTCGTCCTGTCCGTGCAGGATCAGGACCGGGGTGGTGACGTTCGCCGCGTAGGAGATGGGGCTGAGGGAGTCGTGGGGGTGCGGGCCGGGTCCCTCCCAGCCGAAGCTGCCGCCCAGGACGGCTTCGGCCCGTCCTTGCTCGCCGACGCCGACCTGCATGCCCCAGTCGGCTATCCCTGCGCCCATCACCGCGGCGCGGAAACGGCCGGTCTGGGTGACCGCCCAGGCCGCCGTGAACCCGCCGTGGCTCCACCCGGCGATGCCAAGCCGGGCGCGGTCCGCGACGCCGGCCGCCACCAGGTCGTCGACGCCGGTGAGGATGTCGGTCCACTCGTCCTGGCCCACGGCGCCGGCCACCATGGCGGCGAAGGCCTGGCCGTGTCCCTGGCTGCCGCGCGGGTTGGGGTGGAACACCGCGAAGCCGGCGGCGGCCAGCCACTGACCCCACGACCACCAACCCACCATGCACTCGTCGGCCCACCGGCCGTAGGGGCCGCCGTGGACCGTCGTCACCAGCGGAAACGGGCCGTCCGCCCGGCTCCGGCCCGGCGGCAGGACCAGCACGCCGTGCAGCTGGAGCCCATCAGACGCCTGCCACGACAGCCGCTCCTGGGTGCCCCAGGTGACACCGCGCAGTTCCGGACGGGTATCGCTGATCCGGATGAGGGCCTCCGGGTTGCCGGCGTGGACGTCGCGCGGGGCGTGGGCCGTGCTCGTCAGGACCGCGATGACGGTCGCGTCGTCGCTGACGGTGAGCGCAGCGACCTGGCCGGTCCATCCCGCCACCCGCTCGAATGACGGGCCCGCCGGATCCAGCCGGTACAGGGCGGTGTCCAGCCCTTCCGCGAACAGCGCCACCGGGGGCCCGCCCGCGATCTGGACGAGCTCGTCCGGACAGGCCGCCAGCGCGGCGGTCAGGTCGACGGGTGCGCCCACCGAGGTCCCGCCCGCCGGGACGGCGAGGTCGAGCACGGCCGAGGCGTGGACGGGCGGAACACCGGCCAGCCAGGCCACATGCCAGCCGTCTCGGCCCTGCCACCACGCGGGGGAGCGTGCCTCGAAACCCATCAGGCCCAGATCGACCGCAGTGCCGGCGTCCAGGTCGGTGATGTGCAACCGGCCGGTGAAGGCACCCGGCTCCTCTTCCGGACAGTCCCGGCTCACCACCGCCAGCGGCCCCCCGCCCGGCCGCTGCGCCACGTCGACGACGTGCCGTCCGCCCAGCCCGGCGGCCAGGGTGAACTCCCCGGAGGCCAGGTCCAGCAGGCGCAGCCGATGCCACCGCCCGTGCTGGCGCACGGCACGCTCGGACCACACCATCGCATCGCCGCCCTCGGCCGAGCGGCGCTCGTCGTCCTCGGTCAGCTCGTCACCGGCCACGACGGCCACCAACTGTCCCCCGGCGAGCGGAACCAGTCCGGAGATCTCACCGCCCCACCGCAGGACCGGCCCGGCGATCCCGGCCGGGCCGCCGGCGCTGATCCGCAGACGGCGAAGCTCCTGTCCGACGACGTGGAACAGCCACGCCGAGTCCGGTGACCAGCGAAGCAGCCGCGGGGGCACACTTCCGTCGGTCAACCGGACCGGGACCGCGTGTTCGCCGACAGGCGCCAGCCACACCTCGCTGACCGGCTGCTCCCGCTCGCCCATCCGGGACGTCGCCCAGGCCACCCAGCGGCCGTCAGGGGAGAGCACCGGATCTCCCGCCTGGCTGCCGTCCACGATCAGGGCCGCGGTCAGACCCACCACCGCTGGGTCCGCCCCGGCCAACAACGCCGCCGCCTCCACCGACGCCCGCGCCGACGCGGCGGTCAGGTCCTCACCCACCGCACCCCGCCCTCCGCCTGCTCCACCGACGCTCACCGGCCGACCACCGGGCCGGCGTGCCCGCACCCAGGGCTCGCCCTGACCCTCGACGACCTCCTGACGTCACCGGGTCTCATCGACCGCGCCGACCGCCCGCGTCGCCGGCCCGACCCTCCCGGCGGTACGCGACCACACCCAGAACGCCCATCACCACGGCCAACACCCCACACAGGACGATGAGAAACGCGAACCGACCGGAACCGGCAACCGAGAAGGCCCCACTGATCACGGCCATCACGACGAACCACACCAGATACGTCCGCCACGGCCGCAGACGACGGCCAGAATCGGTGATCCCCAAACGGTCAGTGAGCCGCACCACCCGAGGCTTCCACACCCCGAGGAAGACCAGGGTCACCGAGTGGACCACAGCCCAGGGCCGCCCGTTCACGGACGCCGTCAGCACCCGATGCTCACGCCAGCACTGCATAATCGCTTATCCACCACAGATGGACCGGTCCCCGACCGCCGGTACTGGTGTCAGCGAGCCTCGCTGCTGGGGGCTGATCACCAACGCCAGCCGTGCAGCAGGAGCTGTTCCCCGTGGTCGGCAGCTGTGAGTGCGGCGGCGACGTGGTCGACGACGTCGGGCGGCAGGTGAGTGCGGTCGGCCCACACCAGCTCACTGCACTTCGCCGGCTCGGCGATGACCGGGGTGGCGTGCCAGCTGTCGACGGTGAAGAACAGATCGGCGTACTCGGTGTCTTCGGCATCCGCGGGGGCGCGATGAGCGACCAAGGCGAGGTGGCAGCACTCGCGGTCCACGGTGACCGCCAGCTCCTCGTGCAACTCGCGGAGCAGCCCGCTGACGGCGTCCCCGCCGCCGTCGAGATGGCCGGCCGGGAGCCCGAGCTGCCCGTCGCGGTAGCCCGTCCCCGACCGCCGCATCAGCAGCACCCGCCCATCGGCAGCGGTGAGGATCCCGTAGACCGCGGCGACGACCCGGTGGCGGGGTGGTCTCGTCATCAGCCGGCCCCGGGGCGGGGTCGTCGACGGTCCGGGAGTAGACGGCGAGGTCGACCGGGCCGCCGTGGGTGCGACCGGCCCGGCGGAGCAGCCCCTCCCGGGTGAACCCGGCCTTCTCCGCGACCCGCTGAGACGCCCCGTTGGCGGCGGCGGCGCGGACCTCGACCCGGTCGAGCCCCAGCCCCCCGGCTGCTGCGGGGGTGAGCGCCCACCCGGTCAGCACCACCAGGGCTGCGGTCACGACCCCGCGGCCGCGGCCGACTGGGGTGGCCCAGTAGGAGACCTCGGCGCTGCCGGTGGCCCGGTCGATGCGGTGCAGGTCGATGATCCCCGCGAACCACCCGTCCACCTCGATGGCCCGGACCAGGGACGTCCCGGCCGCGGCGGCCGCCGGCACCGCGGTCAACGCCCAGGCCGCGGCCGCTTCGGGTGGGTACGGCTTGGGCAGCGGTAGCCACCGCTGGGTCAGCGGGTCCTCGACTCCCGTCACGAGATCGGCGAGGTCATCGACACCGAGGTCGCGCAGGAGCACCGGTTCACCGGCTGCGGTGACCGTGGTCAGGATCACCGCCGGCAACAGGACCGACCCGGGTCCCGGGTCCCGCAGACGGTCTTCGAGGTCGGCGAGAACCGCCTCGAGTGGCCGGTCGGCGTCGATGACCGTCCCGAGCTGGTGAAGGTTGGACCGCATCGTCGACCAGCAGTCGGTGACCCGGGTCCCGAGCCGGTCCCGATCCGGGCGGGCGACCTCCCGGGCGGTGACCACCGGCAAGGGCGCCCACAAGGTGAACACCCGGACCGACCCGGCGAGCGACCCGGGGAGGGCGTCACGGAACCGGTCGACGTGCGCGGGCTCCTCCATGACGTAGTCGACGACGACCCGCCCGTAGCCGGCGGCGGCGTACACACCGCTCAGCGCGGCCGCAGCCAGGTACGTCACCCCCCGGGGCCGGTCCGGTTCACTGGTCACCAGAAAGTCCCGCAGGGCGTCGCCGTGGATGCAGACCCCGTCCCTGACGGAGCCGGCGAGCCGGCGGCCGACGGTGGTCTTCCCTACTCCGGGCGGCCCGTTGAGGACCACGATCTCCATCGCCGGCACCGCCTCAGGTTGTCACCCGACCCCTGGGGGCAGCACGTGGTCGCGACCTCCCCGCGGCGCCGGGCTACCGCTGGGGTGTCTCGGTGCTACCGCTGGGGTGTCTCGGCCTGGAACCGGCTTCCGGTGAGCCGCTCGAAGGCCTCGACGTAGGTGGCGCGGGTCTGCTCGACCACCGCGTCCGGCAACAGCGGCGGCGGGCCGGTGCGGTCCCAGCCCGAGGCGCCGGTCAGCCAGTCCCGGACGACCTGCTTGTCGTAGGACGGCTGCGCCCGGCCCGGCTGCCACCCTTCGGCGGACCAGAACCGCGACGAGTCCGGGGTGAGCACCTCATCGGCCAGCACCAGCGCCCCGTCGGCGCCGACACCGAACTCGACCTTGGTGTCCGCGAGGATCAGCCCGGCCGCGGCCGCCCGCTCGGCGCCCCGGCGGTAGACGGCCAGGGTCAGGGTGCGCAGCTGCCCGGCGCGGTCAGCACCCACCGCCGCGACCACGTCGTCATGGGTCATCGCCGTGTCGTGCTCCCCGGCCGGCGCCTTCGTGGTCGGGGTGAAGAGCGGCTCGGGCAGCCGGCTGCCGCCGACCAGCCCAGCCGCCACGACGACGCCGTGAACCGCGCCGGTGCGCTGGTGGTCGGCCAGGGCGCTGCCGGTCAGGTACCCGCGGGCCACGCACTCGATCGGCACCATCTCAAGCCGCCGGCACAGCATCGACCGCCCGCGCAGCGCATCGGCGTACGGCCCGAACTCGACCGGGTAGTCCGCGAGGTCGGTGGTGACGACGTGGTGGGGCACCAGGTCGGCGAGCTGGTCGAACCACCACGACGACAGCCGGGACAGCAGCGCCCCCTTGTCGGGGATCTCGGTCGGCAGGACGTGGTCGAACGCCGAGATCCGGTCGGTCGCGACGATCAGGAGTGACCCGTCGTCGGCGGAGTACAGCTCGCGGACCTTCCCGGAGTGCAGGTGCCGGCCGGCGAGCCCGGCCAGGGCGTCGTTCGTCGTGGGCATGAGGTTCTCCTGATCCGCAAGCAGGTGGTGGACCGTGGTGAGCACGCCCCTGGCGTCGGCGAGCCCGGCTTCCAGCCGGCGCAGGTGCCCCTCGATGACCGCGGCCACCTCGGCGGGATCCGCCTGGGCCGCGAGGATCTGCCGGATGTCCCGTAGCGGCATCGCCACCCGACGAAGCTGCGCGATCAGCCGGGCGTCTCGGAGCTGACCTGGCCGGTACAGCCGGTAGCCGGTCACCGGGTCGACCACGGCCGGCGGGAGAACCGACGAGTCGGCGTAGAACCGGAGCGCGCTGACCGTCAGGCCGCTGGCCTTCGCCAGCTGCCCGATCCCCAGCAACGTGTCACCCACAACGGCCACCCTCGAGCCTCGACATGGTCGAGAGTCAAACAACGCCGAGATCAGACCGGCAGGGCGGAGCCGCTGAGACCAATCCCGGTCGTCACGTCGAGCACGCCGGGTGTAGCGGCTGGGGCCGAGGACAGTGGTCCGGGTGGAGTCCGGGTGGGCGGCGGGGACGCGGCTGGGTGAGCTGTCACCGGACGGAACTCATGTGTGGGGCAGCGCGGGCAGCTGGGACCGGCTGTGGCTGCGAGCGCCGGACGTGGTGGCGGTCGCCGGGACCCGGTTCGGCCTGACCGTCGGGGAACCGGTGCTGCTGGCCGACGGCCTGTGGAACCAGAGCTGGCGGCTGACCGCAGGCGGCAATCGGTTCGTGCTGCGGGTGATCCGCCCCGACCTCCCGCTCGAACAGGTCCGCTACGAACACGACGTCACCGCCCGGCTCCGCGGGCAGGTGCCGGAGGTCGTCGCCGCGGCGCCCGCGTCGGACGGGGACACCGTGCAGAGGTGGGACGACGTGCTGGTCGTGGTGTTCCCGTTCGTCGACGGGACGGTCGCGGCTGGCCTGCCCACGGCGGTGTGGGAGCCGTGGGCGGCCACGATGCTGGCCCGCCTGCACCGGGCCGGGCTCGACCTCGAGGTCGGGCAGCGGCCCGGGGTCCTCCGCGTGGATCAGGAGCCGACCCTGTGGGCGGCGGTCGGACCCGTCCTGGCCGAGCAGCTCGACCCCACCCCGGAGACCGTCGACCTCCTGCGCGGGCTGGACGTCGAGGCCGCCGCCCTCGACCAGTGGCTGCAGGAGATGGCCGCCGCCGACCGGCTGGGAACCGTCGGGATGGTCCACGGTGACTACAACCCCCGCAACCTGCTCACCGACACCCGAGGGGTGGTCGCGGTCCTGGACTGGGAGACCGTCCAGCTCGACGTCCTCGCCGCGGAGGTCGCCACGGCGGTGTTCAGCGCCGAGCGGCCGGCCGCGTACTGGAAGGCCTACCGCGACGCCGGCGGCCCGCTTGCGGACGCCGATGTCGTCCTGCTGCCCGGACTGGCCCGGCGGCAGGCCCTGCTCGAGCTCCGGTTCGCCGTCGACGACACCGGGCGGGTGAAACCGCAGGCTGTGCGCAAGCTCCGCGAGGTCACCGCCGCCCTCAGCCGCCTGCCCGCGGTCGACGACCCGGGTCCGGTGTGTTGACGCCACCGTCGCCTGGGACGACTCTGACCTCACCGGTCAACGCGCGGGGAGGGAGATCCGATGGGGGATCCGGCTCCTGACCGGGCTCGGCCCCGGTGGCCCCGGGTGGCGGCCGTTGCCGTCGTGCTGGTCGTGATCCTCGGGGCCGGTCAGGTCGCGAAGCACCACGGGTATGCCACCCAGGTCACGACCGCGGTGTCTCCGGCCCCGATCGTTGCGCCGACCACCCCGCCGACCGTTCCTGCCCCGACCCCGACTCGGGTGACGGGGTCGGCGACCCCGACCGTCACCCTGACCGAGGCCGACCAGCCCGACGCGGCGACTTTCCGGTTGGCCGCGGCCTGTGCGCCCGACCGCGTGCAGCGGCTTCTGGCCGCCATCACCACGGCGTTCAACCAGGGTGACGAGGCCGCGGTCCAGCGGCTCTCGCCCCAAGCGGAGGAGATGAGCTTGTTCCCGACCCTCGCGGAGATCCCTGGAGACCAGTCCGTGGCGGGTCTACACGCCCACCACGCCCGACTCCGGTTGACCTCCTTCGCATCCGGTGACCGCCAGGTCGTCCAGCGGTCCTTCACCGCGACCCTCGACGCGAGCGCGACCGGGGTCCCGGTCTTCCAAGCCGTCGGCAGCGGAGCGGTCACCTGCGCCACCGGCGTCCCCCAGCTGATCTTCCTGAACATTGAATCGGCGACCAACTGACCCACCCCCTGGCGGTGCGCACCCCACCTGCGACGCCGCCGCCGCAGGGATCGCCCTGTGCCCGGCGGACAGCCGGCTGTGACCGTCGCCGTCCCCGCAGAGGACGGGCTGGGCGGCAGCTGTAAGAACTCAGCGAATCCGGACACTCCTGGGTGTGACCCCATCGCAGGAGACGCCGTGGACCTAGCTGAAGGCTCCCCCGGGTGTGCCGTCGATGCCCTGTGGCGGGAGCACGGCCCGGCGGTGATCCGCTACGCCCGCCGCCGGGTGGCCCCCGCCGACGTCGACGAGGTCGTCGCCGAGACCTTCGTCGTGGCCTGGCGGCGCCTCGCTGAGGTCCCGGAGCCCGCGTTGCCGTGGCTGCTGGGGGTGGCTCGAGGGGTGAGTGCGAACGTGCACCGCGCCGCCCGGCGGCGTGACGCCCTCCGCGACCGGCTCAGCGCTGCCGGCCCCGCCGACTCGGGAGATCCGGGCGCGGACACCGGGGACGTGACCACCGCGGTGCGGACAGCGCTGGACCGCCTCCGTGAGGACGACCGCGAGCTGCTGCTGCTGCTCGCATGGGACGGGCTCACCCACGAGGACGCGGCCCGGGCCCTGGGCTGCTCCCGCGGGGCGCTCGCGGTCCGCCTGCACCGGGCCCGCCGCAGGCTGCGGGCCGAGCTCGACCACCCCGCCACCGCCGACCTCGCTGAACCCGCCCGTCCTGCTGCTCACCCTCATGCTCTGACCGGGAGGTCCTCATGACGTACCGCACCGCACCTCACCTGTCCGGGCCGGATCTCGACGACGCCCTCCGTACCGCGGACCCCCTGGCCGCACCCGGCAGCGACGCCGTGGACCGGGCCCACCTGGCCAGCGCCGGCGCGGTCCTCACCCACCGCCTCACCGCCGCGGCCGCCGCCACGGAAGAGACCCGGGCCGCGGGCAGCCGGCACCCGCGGCGGTGGCGCCGGCGGCTGCTCGGGGTGGCCGCCGCGGTGGTGGTCCTACCCACCGCCGCGGTGATCATCGGCCCGACGGTCACAGCCCGGCTCGGTGACCGGGTCTCCGGTGGGCCGTTCGTCGGGACCGCGGTCGCCAGCGACGGCCAACTCACCTGCGACGGCGGCGGGGGTAAGGCCATCGCCCCCAGTGCGGCCCCGGTCCGGCTGTGGCCCACGGCGCTCCCGGCCGGATGGAAGGTCACCGACGTCGTGGCCAACCAGACCTGGGGTACCAACTGGTGCACCGCACCCTCCCTGATCGCGGCCCGCACCGACCCGACCGGACTGATCTCCGGCACCGTCGAACTCACCGGGCCCGTGGCCGGGATCAGCCTCGACGCAGACGCCGAGAACGCCCCGGACCGGGTCGGGGATTACCGGGCAACCCGGCTCACCGCCCGCGACAACACCGATTACCACACGTGGGTGGTGACCGACTCCAGCGGCGCCCAGTGGTTCGCCGCCGTCTACGGCTACCCCCTCGCGCAGGCCCGGACCCTTCTCGCCGCCGCCACCCTCGGGCGCACCGTCACCTGGAATCCCCACCGGGCCCCCGGGCTCACCGTCGTGCACCGCCGGACCGGGGCCCCCTACCCGACCACCGTCCGCGCCGGGCTCGACTGGTACCTCGACCTCGACGCCGACGGTGTGCACCGCCAGATGGAGGTCTGGGCCCGCCCCGGCGGGGCCCCCGTCGCCGCCCAGGCCGGGATCGGCACCCGGCTGGTCACCGTGCGCGGCACCCAGATGCTGGTCAGCGTCAACAACGGCCGGCCCAACGGCCTGTACGCCGAGACCCCGTCCGGGGCCATCGCGTGGTCCGACGTCGACGGCGATCTCGCCCAGGCCGAAGCCCGACTCCTGTCCCTGCGCAACCTCCCCACCGACGACCCCCGGCTGCGCACCCACGCCCTCCACCGGTAGACCGACCGGCCTGCCGGCCGGCGACATCAGGAAGCACCGACGATGCCGAAGCGGTACATCCTGACCGGGGCTCCCGGCAGCGGGAAGACCTCGATCGCGCTCGGTCTGCGCCGGCGCGGAGTCGCCGTTGTCGGGGAGGCGGTCACCGACCTCATCGCCGATGCTCAGGCGGCCGGCGTCGACGAGCCCTGCCGGGCCGGGGCCTTCCTCGACGACATCGTGAGCCTGTAACGCCGGCGACAGCTCGCACCCGTCGCGGCCGGGGTGTCGGTGCAGGTCTTCGACCGGTCACCGCTGTGCACGCTGGCCCTCGCGCGGTACCTCGACCTGCCGGTCACCCCGCTCCTGGCGGCGGAGGTCACCCGGGTGACCCGGGACCGGGTGTACGAGCCGGTCGTGTTCCTCATCCGCCCGCTCGGGTTCATCGCGCCCACCGCCGCCCGCCGGATCAGCTACCCCGATGCGCTGGAGTTCCAGGCCGTCCACGAGGCGGTCTACCGGGAGCACGGGTACCGGCTCGTCGACATCGAACCCGGACCCGTCGAGCAGCGGGTCACCACGGTCGAGCACCACCTGGCCCTCACCGGCGAGGACACTCGCTGAACGCTTCGTACAGGCAGGATCGTCGGCTGTGCGCGTTGTCGTCGGTATTGGCCTTCTTAGAGCTTGCGGTAGAAGCGGACCAGCGGGAGCGGCGTGAATCCTGCCCTCTCATACGCGCGTCGCGCGGGCGCGTGGCCCGGGTCGCCTCCTGTCGCGATCTCCAACAGCGGGATCCCTGCGGCCCGCGCCCACATCACCGCATGTTCCAAGAGGTCAGCGCCGAGGCCGCGCCGCTGATGTGCTGGGTCGACGGCAATCATGTCGATCTCACCGCTCGAGCGGTCCGCCGTGATGATCACGGCGACGAAGCCGACGGCTTGCCCTTCGTGTTCCACAACCCAGACGTCGGCGGACTCCGCTCTGCAGACTGCGGCCACGGCGTCGGCCTGGCTACGCAACCAGTCCGGATAGACCTGACGGTAGATCTCCGCCCCCAAGACGCGCTCGAAGGACTGAAAGACCGGCGCCCATGCCCGCAGTGAGAACTCGACGACGACGGGTACGTCAGTTGGCTTCAGGGGGCGGATGACGTGTTCCACCGTCGCAGCGTGCCACCCGACCGGCTGCCTGAAAGCACCCGGAGCCCGTCATGCAGAACTACGCTATGCACCACAGGTGGGCCGGTCCCCCGATCAGCCGGGACCGGGTTCTCTTGGCGCCGGGCCTTCTCCTGAGTTGACGGGGTCCTCGCCCGCCCCCTGCTTACCGCCGTCCACGTCTCCGGTCGGGTCCTGGTGGGGCGGTGGGATCGCGGCTCGGGCGGCGGCTCGGGCGGTGTCATCGGGGGGGCGGCGGGCGATGAACCCGGCAGGGTCGAGGGCTCGGAGCTCGTCGAGCGGGTCCAGCGTCATCAGATCCTCCTGTTCGGGCTCTACTCCGCCGGGAGGTGAGCGGTTACACCCTCCTCATGTCCGGCCGGAGCTGATCGTGACAGCTGGCCGCGGCGACCCGCGCCGCTCTGGGGCGGCTACTGCGTCTGTCGTTGGGTGAGTCGTCCTGTCGGGTGGATGAACAGTGCCACCTGGGCCACGGCCAGTGCGGGGACGACCACGACGGTGGTGAGCAGCGTCGCCCAGGGAAGGGTCACAGTCCAGGTTGGGTCGACGGCGCCGATGTAGCGGCGGGCGAGGACCAGGGCTGAGGCGAGGACGACACCGGCGACGGCGCCGAGGATGCCCCCCGGGACGGTGATGACGGCGGCCTGGCCGACGGCTATCGCGCGCCGGGTCCGCGGCCCGGCCCCGACCGCGGTGAGGGTGTCCATGTCCGCGACGCCTTCAGCGGCGGCCAGCCGTACGGAGACGACAGCCGCGCCGAGGGTCGCGATCGCGCTGACCACCAGCAGCGCCAGTGTCGTGGACTTGTACACGTCATAGGGGCGGTAGCCCTGTTCGGCCTGGACGGCCACCGGTACCGGCTGCTGGTCGAGCACCGTCTGGGCGCGTTCCAGCTCGACCGGAAGGGGCGCGCGGGTGGTCGACGCGGCGATGAAGCTGGGGACCGAGCCGATCGTCAACGCCCCGGCGGTCAGCGGGGACATGACGACCGTCTGGGCGGGCAGGGGGAGGGCGGCGAGCACGGCGGGGACAACCTCGACCCGGTCGGTACTTCCCGCGGTCTTGGCGTCGTAGGTGGTGACCCGGAGGTGGGCGGTGCCGTCGGGCCACAGAGCGTCGGGGTGGGTGACAACGACCCTGCCGGCGGCCAACGCGCTGAGCACGGCCGGGTCTGGCGCGCCGGTGACGATGCTCACCCCGCGGCCGTCGTCGATCCACGTCGTGAACGGGGGCGTGATCGCCGCGGCGGGGGCCCCGCAGTGCTGGACCGACGGGTGGAGTGTGGTCGAACAGGTCGATCCGGGCCGGTCGAGGATCGCGACGGTCTGGAAGGCCTGGGAGATCACCGCGACGTCGCGCACCGGTAGTGAGGACCGCAGGGCGGTGAAGACCGCGGGCAGTTCGGCCCGATCGACGGTGGACTGCCCTGGGGTGTCGGGGAGGGTCGCGGTCACCGTTCCGACGGCCACACTCGGCCGGTAGGCCTGTCGGGCGTGGGCGTCGAGGCTGGCGACGTACACGAGGGTGGCAACCGACCCGGCGGTGGCGGCCAGGACCGCGGCGATCGCGGGGGCGGTCCGGGCGCGGTGCCGGTTCGCGTCCCTCGAGGCCAGCCGGAGCCCGAGGGGGAACCGGCGGGCCGCGAGCGCGGTCAGGTTGAGCACCGCGCCGATCACTCCGATCAGCGCGAGCTCGGCCAGGACACCGAAGATCCCCGCGGTGAGGAAGTGGCGGCGCAGCGCGGCGGCCAGCAGACCGGCGGCGCTGAGCAGGAACACCCCCGCGCTGACCGCGGTGATCGAACGGCGGACCGGGGTCTGCCCGCGGCGGCGGGTGAGACCCATGGCCACCGGTTGGCGGCTGACCTGCCAGGCGGGTCCGAGGGCGGCCAGCGCCGCCGCGACCGCGGCGAGCAGCCACACGCCGGTGAGGGTCCGCACCGGGAGGTGGACGCTGACGGGGTCGATGACCCCGGCACGTCGCAGGAGGGGAACGGCGAGGACGCCGGCAGCGGCGCCGATGATGACCCCGGCCAGACCCGCCGCGACCCCGATGACCACCCCTGAGGCCAGGGTGATGCGCCGCAGCTGGGAGCGGTCGGCCCCGGCGGCGGCGACCAGGGCCAGCGTGCGCGCGCTGCGACGGGCACCGACCGCGAACGCCGGCCCGGCCAGCAGGATGATCTCCACCGCCGCGAGCAGGATCGCCAGCTTCGCGATGACGGGGTCGGCGAGCCCGGGCCGGGCGTCGCCGGGCGCGGCCGGCGACGGAACGCCAGCGGGTGGGTGCAGCACCACCTGCCGGCTCAACGCGAACAGTCCCTGCCGGTTCAGCTGCTGCACCAACGCCCAGGCCAGGGGGCGTGGGCCCGCGACGTACCACCGGTACGCGGTCGGATCCGCGGCCGCGGCCAGGTCGAACGCGGCAGGGGTGAGGAACACCTGACGGGCGAAGTCCGGGACCGCCACGATTCCGACGACGGTGTAATGGCGACCGCCGGCGGTGGTGACCGTGGCACCGACACCCAGCCCGAGGTGGTCGGCCAGCCCTGATGACAGGCTGGCCTCCCTCGGCGACCAGGGGGCACGGCCGGTGAGGGTGCGCACGATGCCCGCCACCGACGGATCGGCGTAGGAGATATCCGAGAGATCGACCGCGACGGTACGGCCGCGGCTGATGATCGTGGCCGGACCGGTCACCGAGGCCGTCACCGTGTCCGCGGCCGGGATCAGCGCGCGGATCTGGGTCTCTACCTGCCCTGGGGTGAGCTCGGTGTGCGCGGCCTGGATGAGACCTGGCGCCGTCGCGGACTGCGTGATCGGCGCCGCCGTTCCGCTGGGAGCCGTCACGTAGCCCTGCGCGGTGCGCCCGAGCTGTCGGGCGACGGTGTCGCCCGCGTCCAGGTGGTTGGACTGGTTGACCACGGCCACCGCTCCCAGCGCGAACGCGGGAAGGGCGATCAGCACCATGACCAGCACCGTGCGCGACCGTGCCCGCCACGCGTCGCGCCGAGCGATCCGAAGCGCCACCCGCCACCGGGTGAGCCACCCCGCCACGGCGCGCCGGGGAAGCGCCACGGTCGAGGCGGACACCGGATCCTTCACCGCCGGCTCGTGGGGGCTTGTTCTTCGAGGTACCCGTCGTGGATGACGACGACCCGATCAGCCCACTTGACGGTGGCCGGTTCGTGGGTCACCACGACGGCCGCCGCCCCGGTGTCGCAGCGGTCACGGATCGTCCGGAGGATGTCCTGCCCGGTCGCGGAGTCAAGAGACCCGGTCGGCTCGTCGGCCAACAAGAGGCGGCGTTCACCGACCAGGGCCCGGGCGATGGCGACCCGCTGCCGCTGCCCACCGGACATGTCGTCGGGGAACCGGCTGTGCAACGCGCCCAGGCCGAGGTCCTTCAACATCGCCTGGGCGAGCTCGCGGGCCGCCCGGGTCGAACGCCCGTCGAGTTCGAGAGGGAGCATGACGTTCTCCCGAGCGGTGAGAGCGGGTATCAGGTTGAAGTCCTGGAAGACGTAGCCGATCCGCCGCCGCCGCAACGCTGCCATCCGCCGGCCGTTCAGTGTCGACAAGCGCTCACCCTGCACGGTGATCGTCCCGGCGGTGCAGGCATCCAGTCCCCCGGCGAGCGCGAGCAGGGTGGACTTACCCGACCCGGACGGACCCATCACCGCGACCAGTTCACCCCGGTAGACCTCCAGGGTGGCCGACGCCAGCGCGTGGACCGAACCCGGCCCCGCCCCGTAGACCCGGTCCACCTCCTGCATCGACAGAACCGGCTCGCCGGCAGGGCCAACCTGACCGGCCGGTGACGTCACCGCCATGTCGTGCTGCCACCCCTGATGGAGCGTCGAGAAGAGAAGGTCTCGACAGCAGACGAGTCGCGGGGGACGATCCGGGCTAGTCGGCAGACGACGCAGGCTGATGACATGGCGCGAGATTGTCATGCCCCACCCGTCGTGGCGTCAGGCTGTGGGGTGGCCGCGCGCGTGTCCAGCCACCCCTCGGGATGACGTATCGACGTGTTGGAGGTGAGTTCGTCAACGGCGGCTTACTCAGGACCCTCCCGTCGGTTGAAGCTCAAGGTGGGAACTTCAGCCGAGCGCCCTCACGCCCGGCACCCACGGCCTGAACCCGCCGCCGACCCCGGCGGGGCCCCAACCGCTGTCAGGGCAGCGTCCCGTCAGCGTCGCTGAGGGATTCCCAGCAGCCGGGACAGCGACCGGAACTGCGGCCCGATGAGGCGATACGACCCTGATCGGTCGTGGAACCGTTCCAACGAGTGCCGCCGCAGCCGATCGACGGAACCGGCGCTGCCGATCGACCCGAAGCCGTTATCGCACTTAGGGTGGAGGCGTCAAGGTCAGGTCGACTCCCACCAACCTGGCCAAGGATTTCGCGCCGTCTTGTTGCACAACTAAGTAGATCACGTAGGTCCGCTGTAGACCCACCTCCCCTTCCGCCCATTCTATTACCTCCGGGACGTCTGCGTCCGATAGTTCGTACTCTTCTGATACCAGACCGTCGGCCTCGTTTGGATCACCCGATATAGGCACCATTCGCTCGAAAAAGTAGACTCGATACGTCGACCTAGAGATGTGTTGAGCAATATCTCGTGGGTCGATCGGTCGAACGCGCAAGAGGCCCCCCTAGCTTGATGTCTGTTTGATCCCCCCAGTGGGGGATCAGCGGCAGTCGTAAACGTAGTGCGGGCTGTACGCGGTGCCACCCGATCCACCAGTACCAAGGGAACCATTCACGTACCAGTAGCCACAGCCCGATACCTTCTTACCAAGCGGCGAAAGGTCGTGACCGGTGCGGGCGGCGACCGCTCGGCCGGGGTGGCCCTGCTCGGGGAGGTCGACGGCCTGCTCGGGGGTCCAGTCCCCACGCGGCGCCGCGGCGTGGGCGATCTCGGCGAGGCTGAGCTCCTGGTGCTGCCGGGTCGGCACGCGTTCAAGGTAGAACCTCGGTGCCGACCGGGGGCGGTCACACCAG
>CAXSIB010000007.1:0-23218 GCA_964237095.1 uncultured Actinomycetales bacterium | reverse complement strand
GGTGTGCTTCGTCATCGCACCGTTCGTGCTCTTCGGCGCCCTGTTCCTGACCGACCATCTCGGGCGCCACCACAGCGTCGGCAAGTCGGTGGCCTCCGCGGTGCCGGCCCTCATCGCGCTGGGCTTGGGTGACGCGATCTTCTTCTTCGTGATCCGTCCTCGGGGGGACCGGTAGGACCAGATCGCCTCGGAGGTCACGTCATCGGGTCGGCCGCTCAGCTCGGCGGTCTACGCCCGGCTCCCGTCCCACCCCAGCCGTCGAGAGCCCACCCAGGGCGGCTTCCCGGTCACATTGCGGCAGCCGGTCGCGGTGTTTGCCGGGGAACGGGTCGGGCGAGTGCGACGAGGCCCTGCCGCTGCAAGTGCATTGCTGGCGCGTACCAGGGCGCGCGTGGACGTCGAGCGGCGTGTGCCGCCGGCCACAGCGGGACGTTCCCGGTCGCGTCGACGGTCCCCACCGCTACCCACCGTCCCGGGCCCTGTCCCCACGTCGATGACGATCTCCGCGCATGCTCGGGGCGTGAACATCGCCCAGCCCCAAGTTCGAACCTGGGTGGAAGACGGCCCCGGGCCGGCGACCCTGGCGTCGCTGGTCACTCGCGTGCAGGCCGCGCACGGCCGGGTCGTCGAGCAGACGACCGACCGGCTCACCGCCCGGTTCGGGTCCCGGGTGGCGTACCGGCTGTTCGGCGCCCTCCTCTCGCCCGGGTCGACACACGCCCCGATGCGGGTGGTCCTCGACCTATCGCTGGCCGGCAGGTCGACGACGGTGACCGCGACCGCGTCGAGCGACCCCGGTCCTTACTTGGCCAACACCTCCCTGGGCACCGGTCTCTTCGACGCCAAGCTGCCCCGGCTGCTCGACGCGCTCTCGTCACCGAGCCGGTGAGCGGCCCCGGCGGCCAACCCCGCAGCGTCCGCCGGCTGACCACGGCCTTCCTTGTCCTCCGGGGGCTGATCGGGCGAGTCGGGGGCGCCATGGTCCTGGCCGCCGGGATAGTCCTTGTCGTCCGAGAGCACCTGGGCGGCCTCGCCGTGATCGTGCTCGGCGCAGCGGTCGTGCTGTTCTCGATCAAGCATCTGATTCGAGGTGTCAAGCCGTTTCGTGTTGCATAACGGGTGCCTATGCAGCTCAGCTGACGGTGACCGCCAAGCCGCGGCCTGAACCGGCCACAGGGTGATTCACCGCGTCCGGTGGGGGAGTCGGGTGACCGGGACCTGGTGACGGTCGAACCAGGCGAGCACGGGGTCGGGATCGGCGCGGTCGTCGAGGAGGATGAGACGGAGTCGGCCGCCGCGGCTGTTGGTCATCGGTGTGACCAGGTTCGTGAAGTCCCACAGGGCGTCGTCGAGGGTGCCGGTGGACCAGAGGGTCATGGCGTACCCGGGTTCTTCGGCGGGGTCGTCGAGGTGCACCATCACGTCGGCCGCGTCGACGTCGTCGTGGACCCGCTCGGACCCCTCGCCCCACGCGGCGAAGAAGAACAAGCCGTCGCGGAGGAGGGTTTCCCACACCTCGCCCGGCGGATCGCCGGCAGGGCCGCGGTCGGGGTCGAGGACGACGAGCACGGCGAACGGCTCGTCGTCGGGTAGGCCCGTGGCGGCCCGGGCCGCCGGCAGCAGGGCCGCCCACCCGGCCGACGGTGTCGGGTCGGCCACGACGACGACCTGATCGGCCCGTGCCTCGGTCACGACGTCTCTTGCGCCCGCGGGTCGAGCCGGGCCCAGAGGTCCGGTCTGGGCCAGCCGGTGTTCTCGTCTGCGGGGGTGAGCACCTGCTCGTTGACCTGGTCCACGACGGTGCCGTCGGCGGTGCGGGCGGTGAACACCGCGGTGTCGGTGGGGTCGGTGATCGCGGCCGCGACCACGACCAGACCGTGCGGGGCAACCGGGAGGGTCTCCCGGGCCGGCTCGTAGGCGAAGTCCACGTCCGTCACCCCCGGTAGGGCCCGCAGGAGGAACCCGACCGCCCACACCTGCCGGCCGTCGAGTTCGTTGGCGACCACGTGGTCGTCGAGCACCCGCAGTCGCGCCCCTGCTCGCCGCAGAGTCGTGCGGTCGGCGCGGTCGAACACGTCCTCCTCGAGCGGCCCCCCGCCGCTGCTCCAGTCCTCCCACTCGCCGTGGTCGTGGCGGGCGAGGACGGTGAGGTCGTGGTCGAGGAAGCCGTCGCTGTCGCGGCGGATGACGTCGACCGCGGCGAACACCGTGCCGGTGAACACCAGCACCGCGTGCTCACCGACACCAAGGGCAGCCGGGAACGGTGCCGGCGGGTACGCGACGGCGTCGGCGACCACGTTCGGGTGCTCCGTCGTGGGTTCGTCCGTGGTGTCGCCGTCAGCGGCCGCGGTCGGATCGGTCACTGCCGGAGTGTCTCCCACCCGTCTTCCGGTCGCGGGGGCGCCGACACCGGTGGGCACGGCGACCATCGGACATCCACACCGAGCCGCGCTCCGCGGCCGCGGCGATGGCTTGCGCTTACCGTCACAACTGGCCTTCGGGCTTCCCGCGCTGCGGTGGCGACCCGGACGAGGGAGGTACGGACCGTGGGGAAAGATCTGACGGCCCTGTTCGGCCCGCGACCACGGCGTTCCCGTCGGGCCGCGGTGGCCCGCACGGTCGCGGTCGGCACCGTCGACCTGTTGGTCAGCTCGGTCGTCGGCTGGCTCGTGCACCGCTCGACCACGGTCGATGTGGTCCTGATCGTCGCGGTGATCGCCGCTCTCGCCGCCGCCGCGGTGTACGCGAGATGGCCCCGGCGCAGCGGCCGCCACCAGCGCTGACCTGCATCCGCGCCACCCAGCGGCGCCACCAGTAGCTGACGCAGACAGTGGCACTCACGGGATCAGCACACCGAGCCGGTGGCCGAGGTGGCCAGCCGGGCCGGGCCAGCGGACCTACTCGACACCGCCCGGGGGAGTCGGCAATCGCCGAGTGCCGCGAGTGCCGGGCAGCCGTTAGCGCTCCTCGGAAGACCGATCCGGGATCTCAGCCGAAGCGGCGAGCCGGCCGTCAGGGCCGCTGGGATCGCGGGGCTCGCGGTCCCCGGCGGTTCCACCGCCGTCAGCGGGCGCGGGTGGCTCACGAGGCCAGCGGTCGCCGGACCGCGTTCCGCGACACCCCCGTCACCCGCACGATCGCTTTGATCGGCATCCCCTCCGCCCGGTGCAGCCTGCGGATCTCCGCCCAGTCCTCCACGGTCATCACTCCTCATCGTCAAGGAGGGGGTCCACTTTCAACCGTCGACAGGGGGTCAGTGTTCACCCGTCGCTGACAAAGCTGGCCAAGACCGGGAGCTTTCGTTGTCGTTGGGTAGCTGATCGACACGCTGAGCTGGCACTGGCGGCGCGGAGGAGGCCTTCAAGCGACCGAGCGCCGAAGGATTGCGTCGTAGTTGGCCGGCAGTCGCGAACTATCCGAGCAGGAACGATCTCGCCCAACCTGGCGGAGTTAAGCGGGTAAGCACAAGAACGGGTTATGCAGCGCTGATCGGAGGGTCCGCTCAGACCGTTTCGAGCGGGGACGGCGACCGGACTGAGTGGCCGGCGCGTTCGCCACGGTCTGGTGGCCTTGTGAGCAGTGCCCCGCGCTGCGCGCCTCCTCGCATACTCCGAGTGTGGCGTCGTCGTGAAACCTGGGCCCAGCGGTTCGAGTCGGGTGATGTCCGTCGGCACGGTGACGATGGTGGTCGGCTTCCTGCTGTTCCTCCTGGCCCTCGGCATCGCCCACACGATCGACATCGACTCGGGTCCTCAGAACATCGCTGCGCAGACGTCGATGCGGTGGAACGACTGGGACACCGTCAGCGGCGTGCTGGGCGTCACGCTGATGGTGCTCGGCGGGATCATCAGCTACGTCGATCACCGCCGCCGAGGAACGTCGTGACCCCCTTGCGGGCCGCTCAGGTGGTCGTCCTGGCCGATCCGTCACCGTCGACCGGGTGGGCCGTCCTGCTGCCGGCGGCTCGCGCCGCGGCTGCCCTGCCCGTCGACGAGCCGTTCGCTCTGCTCGTCCTCCTCGACCCGGACCCGGACCCCGCACAGGATCCCCCGGTCGAGATCTGGGACACCTTCCTCCGTGACGGCCTGTTCTTCTTCGCCGCGTGGGGCGACGGGTGTGAACGGGTCCACGACGACGTCGACTTGATGGTGCACCTCGACGACCCCGCCGAGGACCCCGGGTACGCCGTGACCATCTGGTGCACCGACACCCTCGAGGAGGCACTGTGGGAGTTCACCAGCCTGGCCGGGCCGATGCCCGGCGGCCGGGACGGTCGACTCCGCCTCGTCCTCCTCGACGACCACGTCGATCCCGTGCCGGTGCTCGCCTGGTTCGACCACCATCAGCTTTCGGTCACTCGACTTCCCGACGGGACGCCCTGACGGTCTCGCCGGCTACACGACGCTGACCTCAGTCGAAAGAGGAACTGCACTGTGTTTACCGCCGCTCCTCGGCGTGCATGAGCGCCCGTTATCCACCATCGGCGGGAGTGATCCCCCGGTGCCGATAAAGGTGTCACGACGATGGCCTCGTTGAGGCGCCTGTGGATGGAGTCGGTACGCGAAGAAGACAGGCGTAACGTCCCCACCCCGATCATTTGAACTTCAGGAGTCCTTACTTATGAGATTTTTCCGCACGAGACCGGCTGGAGCTGCGTTCACGGGCCCGGCGGGTCGGCGGGTCCTGGTGGGCCTCATCGCGGTGGGTTCGATGGCCGCGTCGACGGTGGGGGTAGCGAGCGCCGCTCCGCCCGGGCACGGGTCGACCCGGGCGGCGGCGACCACCGCGACCGGGGTGCCGCCCACGATGACCGAGGCGCCCTTCGCCTACCAGCCCGCACTGCAGCTGCGGACCCTGGAGCTCAACTACGAGGTGGTGAGCGGTGGTGCGTCGCCGCTGACGGGCTATCTCGTCCGTTGGACCGACCAGACCGCGTCCTCGGGGTCCGGGTCGTTCGTCGCCGGACCGGCCGACGGCTATGAGATCCCGGTTGGGGGTCTGACCGCGGGTGACTCCTACACCTTCACGATGGCCGGGGTGAACGCCAACGGCACGGCCGCCCCGTCGCCGACCAGCAATTCGGTCCGGGTCCTGGACGCACCCGGACCCGCCACCGACGTCGCGGCCGTGGCCGGGGACACGACCGCCGAGGTGAGCTGGAAGCTGCCGACGTTCGACGGGTTCAGCCCGCTGCGGTTCGACCCCATCGTCCAGGTCGAAGACCTCACCACCGCGACCACCGTCGCCGACGACAACGCCCCCGCGGACACGTCGTTACGGGTGACGAACCTCCTCAACGGTCACTCCTACTCGTTCACGGTCACCCTGCAGAACTCGGAGGACTACTCGTACTCGGCCCCGTCGGCGCCGGTGACCCCGACGGGGACGATCGTCGGGCCACCGGCCGCGCTCATCACCGGCGCCTCCTTCCCCGCGGTGATCCGGGTCGGCCTCGGCTACCCCGTGGTGGCCTTCACCCTCCGGCTGAGCGGTCCTGTCAATCTGACCGAGTACCTCATCGACGGGCCGGACCAGGTCGCGCGGACCAACGGTGTGTACCCGGGGCCGGGGACCGTCCACGGCTCGGCCGCGGTCGAGATGACGGCCGCGGCCCGGTTCGGCTCGAACGCCCGCTGGGTCATCACCGACCTGGCGTTCGACAAGGTCCTGCTCACGCGGCCGGTCCTGCTCCTTCAGGCCAGCCAGCTCGGCCTCCGCGTGCGGCGGTCGGGGTCGACGGTCAGCGGACTGGGTGCTGTAAAGTGGGCTGACCATGCCACCGGGACGGTCGTGCCCTGGCGTGGACACGTCGTGGATGTCCAACAGTGGTCGTCCACCGGCTGGCGGACCGTCCGGGTCCTGCGGGCCGACCGCAACGGGCACGTTACGTTCACGATCACCGCTCGACCGAAGGTCGGACTCCGCCTCGTTGATGCCGGCGCGGCCACGATCAGTGGGTTGGCCAGCCACCCCGCTGTCATCTGAGGGTCTACTCGACGACGCCGGCATCGGGCCCCACCTACCCGCCGGCGTGGTTGCGTGACCTACCCGACGGGGCACACTGTCACCGCGCGGCAGGCAAGGGCGCATGGTCGACCCGCTTCCGCGGGCCGGCCGCCGAAGCCCAGCTCGGTCTTCTGTCGTAGGCCTCCTGATCCAGCCATTTTTACCGTTTATCACTCGCGCCTTGGCTCACCCACCACTGGTGGGCCGGTCCCCCTAACCGGTTCTGACCCTGGGGTCTTGCGTCCGCGTGCCGCCGGACCGGTCGTGCTTGTCCAGGTTGGGCGCATCCTGGGTGCCGTGTCCGACGCCCCCGCGAACGCGCCGGTCCGGATCGGCGCGTCCGGGTTCTGGGTGGGAATCGCGTCGGCAGTGATCTTCCCTTTCGCCGCCAACGGCCGCCGGATGCTCAACGACGGCCCACCCGGCAGCGCCTACCGGTCCACCGCCTGAGGACCGGCGCTCAGGACGGACCGCTGGACTGGGCCGCCCGCGCGGCGCGGTTCTCACGAACGCTGCCCGAGCGGGTCGAGGTCATCTGCCCGGAAGACTGACCAGAACCCTGGTTCAGCACCTGTTCTGACCTCATCCCACTTACGCCGATCCCCCTCGCGACCCACGACCGCGTCCCTCGAGGTGGTGTGACGTTCTGAGGATCAGACGAAGCGGTCGGTGAGGGCGGCGACCTCGTCGAACCTCTTCCTGATCTCCGGCAGGGTTGCCGTGCCGTCCCGGTAGGACTGCTTGGACATGTCGACCTCGCGGGGCGCAACCGGCCGGAGTCGCTGTCGATGACGTCCGCCACCAGCAGGTCGCCGGTCTCGCGGCACCAACGACGTCGATCGTCACGCGCGCCAGCATGAGCCCGGCCACCGACAGTTCCCCCGACCCACCACCGCGGTCCTTGCGCCGCCCGGTGTCCCGGGGTCCACTCGACCGTGGCCGACGGCGAAACACCGGACGGGCTGCCCCAGACGTTCGAGGAGCGTACCCCGGACGGGTGGGTCCTGCGGTACTGCCTGTACGGGCCGGTCGACGGGTTCCCGGTGGTGTTCCACAGCGGGTCCCCCGGCACCCGGTGGAAACGGCCCGACGTGGTCGCGGCGACCGCGGCGAGCGGGGTGCGGCTGCTGGTCCTGGACCGCCCGGGCTACGGCGGGTCGACCCGACGCCGCGGACGGTCGGTGGCCGACGTGGTCGCCGACGTCGCGTGCGTCACCGCCGCGCAGGGGTGGGACCGGTTCGCGGTCGCCGGCGGCTCCGGCGGCGGCCCGCAGGCCCTGGCGACGGTCGCCTCCTCGGAGTGGCTCGCGCCTGAGGTGAGGGCCCGACTGGCACCGCCAACCCGATTCGGGCTTCCTCACCGGGGCACCGGCGCGTCGGGCAGGGGCAGCCGAACCGCGTCGTCGTCCACCTCGACCGAGAGGTTGGGCACGATCCTGTCCAACCACGACGGCATGGCCCAGTTGGCGGGACCGATGAGATGCATGACGGCCGGCATCAGGAGGCTCCGGATGACCAGGGCGTCCACCAGGACCGCGAAGCCGAGTCCGAAGCCGAATTCCTGCAGGGGGCGGGAGAAGGCGAGGGTGAAGGAGCCGAAGACGAGGGCCATGATGCCGGCTGCGGCGGCGATGACGCGCCCGCTCTTAGCGTGACCCAGGGTGATGGCCTCGTGGTTGCGCCAGGCAACGCGTCCGCTCGGTTCCCACGCACCGCGGTTGTCGGTGTGACCGAGGTGGCGCCACTCCTCCTGCATCCGGCTGATCAGGTAGACCTCGTAGTCCATCGACAGACCGAAGAGCACCGAGAACATGATCACCGGGAGGAAGGCGTCGATCGGACCGGTCGTGGACAGTCCGAGCAGCGAGCCACCCCAGCCCCAGGTGAAGACGGCGTTCATGGCACCCAGGGCTGCACCGATGGACAGCAGGTTCAGGGCCGACGCCACCAGCGGGATGAGGAGGCTGCGGAATGCGGCGATGAGCAGCAGGAAGGCGAGGACCACGACCACGGCGATGAAGAGGGGCAACTTGGAGGTGAGCACCTCGGCGAAGTCGATGTTGGTGGCGGTCACGCCGCCGACGTGGACGACCAGGTGGTTGCCGGACTGGGCTCGGGGCACCAGGTCCCGGCGGATGGTCGAGACGAGGTCGACTGTGTGCTCGGCCTGTGGGGGGGTGGTCGGGTAGAGGGTGGCCAGGACGACCCTCCCGTTCGGGGAGGTCACCGCGGGCGTCGCCGTGGCCACCCCCGGCGTGTGCGCGGCAGCGGTCAGCAGGCGACTGAACGCGTCTTCGTCGGCGGGTGAGGACACCTGGCCCACCAGCTCAAGAGGCCCGTTGAACCCGGGCCCGAAGCCGTCGGCGAGGGCGGTGTAGGCCTGGTGGGTGGTGGCGGTGGAGGGGGCGGTGCTGGCGTCGGAGGTCCCGAGCCGGAGGCTGAGGACGGGTAGGGCGATGACGACCACCACCGCCAGGGCGCCGACCGCGACAAAGATCCTGCGGGCCTGCGCGAATCGTGCCCACCGGAGCCAGAACCGGGAGACATCTGTGGTGGTTGAGGGTCCGTGGACTCCCAGCGCGGCGCGCTCGCGGCGCGAGAGGACCCGGGGGCCAAGGAACCCGAGCATGGCGGGCAGGAACGTCAGCGAGGTGGCCATGGTGAGGGCCACCGTGATGGCCGCGGCTATGGACACGCCGTAGAGGAAACTGACACCGAGGGCGAACTGGCCGAGCAGGGCGATGCCGACGGTGCTGCCGGCGAAGAGGACAGTCCGACCGGAGGTGTTGAGGGCCTGGGCGGCGGCCTCCCGGTAGGACAGGCCGGCTTTCACCCCGCTGCGGTGGCGGCTGATGACGAACAGTCCGTAGTCGACGCCGACGCCCAGGCCGATCAGGACGGAGAGCTCGGTGGACGCACTGGACACCGAGAAGGCGTGGGTGAGCAGGTCGACGACGAAGCTGCCGAGGACCAGGGCGACGACCGTCGTCAGCAGCGGCATCACCGAGGACAGGAGCGTCCCGCCGAAGACGATCAGCAGGATGACGAGGGCGGCGCCGAGGCCGACGGCGATCGAGAAGCTGATGCTGGGGTTTTCCGAGGTGGAGATGGCCGCGCCGCCGAGGGAGACATGGACGCTGGGGCCGTCGGCTTCCTCGGCTGCCCTGATGAGGTTGGCGGCGTCGGCCCCGGTGACATCGACCGAGCTCATCTTCCAGGTGACAGCGGCGAAGGCCACCGTGCGGTCCGGGCTGATCTGTGCCGCTCCCTGCGCGGAGAAGGGACTGGTCACGGACTCGATGCCGGGGACCTTGGCGACCGTGGCCAGGGCAGCGGTCACGGTGGCCCGTACCGCCGGGGCGTCGACCGTGGTGCCGGCTGCGATCTGGATGGCGATCTGGTCACCCTCACCGGACACCGACGGGAAGTTTTGGGTCAGCAGCGACACCGCACTCTGGGAGTCCGTGCCGGGCAGACTGAAGTCGGAGTCGAAGCTGCTGCCGACCGCCTGACTCAGGCCGAGGAACACGGCGATGGCCACCAGCCAACCGGCGACCACCGTCTTCCGGTGGTCGAAACACCAACGAGCCATTCGGATCACAGGAGTACCTCCAGTTGGCGAGTCGTCATGTCGCGGTCGGCGGCGCGCTCATCGCGGCCGCCAGGAAGGTGATCGCCGAGCGCCGGGTCTGCTCGTCCGCGGCCGCGGACGGACCGGCCGGGGGACGGTGGTGGTGGACGTCGACGCGGTCCACCGCCACCACGGCGAGAACCGCCCGTATCCGGAACTCCAGCTCCTGCGGGGGCAGGCCCGGCACGGCGCGCCCGAACGCCGCGAGGTAGCGGTCGCGGACCGTGTCCGTGGTGGGGCTGGTCCAGTCCCGCATCTCCTCGGCCGGGTCGACGAAGATCCTGACGATCAGCCGCGAGGTGCGGGCGCCGCCCTCGTCGCCGGCGGGGGTCTCGCCGAACAGCGGCCCCGCGAACGCCGTCACCAGCTCGGTGACCGACGGGTTCGGGGTTCGCGTGAGCAGTCGGTCGAGCCCCGTGGACTGCGCGGTGAGGATCGGCTCGACCACGCGGCGGACGACGGCGGTCACCAGCGCCGACTTCGAGCCGAAGTGGTATCCGACGGCGGCGAGGTTCGCTCCGGCGAGGTCGGTGATCGCGCGGACCGAGGTGCCGTGGAAGCCTCGCTCGGCGAAGAGGCGCTCAGCCGCGTCGAGGAGCTGGGTGCGGGTATCGGGGAACGCCATGCGACGTACCATACATACGTTCGTATGACTACGTTCGACTGACCAGTTCGAAGGAAGGTCCTCGTGAAGGTCCTCGTGTTCGGCGCCGGGGTCACCGGCAGCCTGTTCGCCGCCCGTCTGTACGAAGGCGGGCGCGACGACGTCTCGCTCCTCGCCCGGGGCGATCGCCTGGCTGCCCTGCGCCGGCACGGCGTCCAGCTCGCCGAGGGAGACAGCCCGACCGTCAGAGCGGTGCCGGTGCCGGTGGTCGAGTACCCGACCGGCGGGTACGACCTGACCGCCGTCTTCGTCGGCGCCCATCAGGTCGACGCGGTGCTGGAGTCCCTCGCCGATTCCCAGGGCGACGTGCTGTTCGCGCTCAACTGGGCGGGCGGCCCGCAGCCGCTGGGCGCGGTGATCGGCCTCGAGCGGGTGCTGCTCGGCTTCCCCACCGGCGGCGGCCGGATGGACGGCGACGTGGTCCGCCACCGGTCGACCAGCCTCGTGACCCGCCGGGTCCCGGTACCGATCGGCGAACCCGACGGGCGCACCACCCCGCGACTGGAACGGCTCGTGCGGGCGTTTCGCACCGCCGGGATCAACGCCAAGGCCGAGTCGCAGATGGATGCCTGGCTCACCACGCACGCCGCGTTCGAGGTGCCACTCGGTCAGGCGGTGCACGCAGCGGGCGGCCCGGCTGCGCTGGCCGACGACCCGGCCGCGGTCGGCTCCATGATCAGTCTCGTGCGGCAGAACCTGGCCGCGATGTCGACGTCCCCTGTCCCTCGCGGGTTCGGTGTATTGCAGACCCTGCCGGTGGGGCTGCTCGTGACCGTGCTGCGGCGCTTCCTGCGCAGCCCGACCGCCGCCTACTCAGGACTCGGCAGCACGTCGCCCGCAGCGACGGCCGAACTCGAGCGGCTGGCCGAACAGCTGCGTGAGCGCATTGGGGTCCGGTCGTGAGCTTCGCCGTACCTGCCGTGCACAACTACCCTTATTCACCACAGGGGCGCCGTCCCCACACAGCGATGACGGCGGTGGCTGCCCGGGCGCCTCCGCTCGGCGGGTCCGTCCGTCTCATTCGCGGACGTCGAGGACGTGGTGGCGGGCGCGGAGCAGCCGCAGTGAGGTGACCAGTCCGACCCCGCCGATGAGGTTCCCGAGGATCGCCCACGCCGTCTGCACCGCCCACCGGCCGTAGCCGTAGGAGGCTCCGGCGTGCAGCCCGGTGAACATCAGCAGGGAGTCCAGCACGGAGTGGAACAGCTGCCCACCCGACAACAGCGCCCCGAACAGCACCGCCGGGACGATCCGGACCCCGACGTTGTCCGTCGCGTGCTGCATCCGGGTCATCAGGGTGATCACCAGCCCGGCCAGCACGGCCAGGGCCAGCGACCGGCCGTTCACCCCGAGCCCGGCGTAGTGCCCGCCCGCTTCCCGCGCGGTCGGGCGCAGCTCCGGTGCCGCCACGATGATCAGCCAGGTCACGAACCAGCCCCCGGCGAGGTTGCCGGCCAGGCTGATCCCCCACAGCCGCAGCAGCTGCCCGATCGACCCGCGGCGGACCGCGAGGGCGGTGACGGGGACGAGGAAGTTCTCGGTGAACAGCTCCGAGTGGGCCAGCAGCAGCGCCACGAACCCGATGCTGAACGCCAACCCGGCCAGCAGCGGATCGTGGGTACGGGCGTCGACCAGCAGGTAGGCCAGCACCCCGGTGCCGATGTCGATCCCCCCGAGGACCGCGGTCCCCACCTGGGTCAGGACCGGTCGGGTGAGACGTTCCACACCCTCCTCGACCAGCAGGTCCAGACTCTCCTCCACCTCCGACTCCGTCGGCTTCGGGTCGGAAGGGCCGGTCTCATCGTCGACAGCAGGCACCCGACCAGCGTCCCAGCCCCGACCGGGTGCCGGTTCCCTCTCGACCGGACCGGGCCAGCCGCCGTCTCTGCGGGCGCTGGTCGTGGGTTCCCTACTGGACCGGCCACGTGCCCGGGTGGACGGGCCCCGGTCGTCGCCCCCGGGTCAACCGGTGCTCAACAGCCGCTGACCGCGCTGCCGTGGGGAACTGAGCGACCGTGACCGACCACCGACTCAGGCCGCGCGTCGGCACCTGTCAGCCCGATCTTTCCGAGGCCGCTGTGGGGTCCGGGTTCAGGTGGAGGACTCCGCGAGGCTTCGGCGGAAGACGTTGAGGAGTCCGGCTGGTGCGCCGGCGCCGAAGATGAGGTCGATGGTCTGGTGCGCGGTGATGGCGGCGGCCTCACTGCGGGGGAACATCGCCGTCTCGTAGCCGCCGAGCGCGGTCTCGATGTCGTCGGGGTTCGCGGCGATCGCCTGGCCGAGCTCGGCGCCGTCGAGCATCGCGAGGTTGGCGCCGTCGCCGCCGGGGACGGTCGCGTGGGCTGCGTCCCCGAGGAGGGTGACCCCGGGGGTGCGGTCCCATCGGTGGCGGTCGGGGAGTTCGTGGATGCTGCGCAGGATCGGCGCGGCGTCGGCGTCGGTGACCAGTGCGGTCAGCTCGGGCGCCCAGCCGTCGAACTCGGCCGCGACCCGGGCTTTGGTGGCCGGGCCGTCGGTGAAGTCGATGGCGTCGAACCACTCGACCGGGCGGTGGAGGATCACGTAGGTGTGGATGACGTCGCCGGCTTCACGGTGGGCGAGGAAGCCCTTGCCGGGGACGAGGGCGTAGAGGGCGCCGTCCCCGACCGTCGCCGCCGCGCGGGGGTGGTGGACGTCGACGTCGTGCAGGTAGGTGTCGATGTAGCTCATGCCCGCGTAGGTCGGTTTGGCCGGCGACAGCAGGGCGCGGACCTTGGACCAGGTCCCGTCGGCACCGACGAGGACGTCGGTGACGACCGTGGAGCCGTCCGCGAACGCGATTTCGTGGCGTCCGTGGCCGAGGGGGGTGGCCCGGGTGAGCTTCCTGGCCCACTGGACGGTCCCGGTGGGCAGGGATTCCAGCAGGATCCGCCGGATGTCCCCGCGCAGCGCCTCCGGTCGGGCCATGGAGCCGTCGTCGGGGAGGTCGAGCAGCAGCCCGGCGTGCGGGTCGAGGACCCGCCGGGCGCCGCCGCCCCAGTGGATGATCGAGCGGTACTGCTCGGTGAGACCGGCGACCCGGAGGGCGAGCTGGCCGTCGTGTTCGTGGAGGTCGAGCTGCCCGCCCTGGGTGCGGGCCTCCGCGGAGGGGTCCGCGTCGTAGACGGTGACGGGGACGCCGTGCAGGTGCAGGACCCGAGCGAGGGTGAGCCCGCCGAGGCCGGCGCCGATGATGGTGACCGCAGTGGCCATGGTGATCCTCCTGAACAGGGTGGGTGAGGCCGGTACCGGGGCGCTCGGCTGCGGGACCCGACGAATGCGACGAACAATGTTCTACTCGTCGATCAATGTTCGTGTCAAGGGGTACGGTGTCGTCTGTGGCCGGCCGACGGGCGTCTCGTGACGCGATCTCCAGGGAGCAGTGGGCGACCCAGATCGCCGCCGCGGAACCCCCACCCCCGACGGGCCCGGGCCACGGCGCCTCGGGCCGCGCCCGGCGGGCGGGCACGCCGATCTCCGTCGAGCGCATCGTCGCCGCCGCCCTCGGCGCCGTCGAGGCCGCGGGCTTCGAGGAGCTCACGATGCGGTCGGTGGCAGCGGCCCTGGACACCGGTCCGGCATCGCTGTACGCCCACGTCCGCAGCAAGGCCGAGCTCGGTGACCTGCTGATCGGGGAGCTGTGCACGCGGGTGGTGCTGGCTGTTCCCGACCCCGGGCGTTGGCGGGAACAGTTCCTCGACGTCTGCACCCAGCTGCGCGAACAGTTCCTGCGCTACCCCGGGATCTCCCAGGCGGCGCTAGCGGTCGTACCCGCCGACCTGGCGACCCTGCGGGTGGGGGAGAACCTGCTCGCGATCCTGCTCGCCGGGGGAGCGTCGGCGCGGGCCGCGGCGTGGGCCAGCGACGGGGCCTTCCTCTACGTCACCGCCTACTGCCTGGAGGCCGCCACGGCCCGGCGGCAGAGAGCGGACGTGGACGGCCGGGTCCTCGACCGCGCCGAGATCACCGAACGCCTACAGATGCTCCCAGCCCAGCAGTTCCCCCACACCGTCGCCCACGCCCACGAGCTGACCGCCGGAGCAGGACACGAGCGGTTCGACTTCGTCGTCGACCTGATGATCCGCGGTCTCACCTGACCGCCCCCCGACACCCGGGCCGCCGCCCCTTGCGCCGCGGCCGAGGGCCCGCCCGACCCGGCCCGCCTCGCGACAACGGGACGAGGCGACACCACCGACGACGACAGATCGGATCTCCTGATGAGCGATGACACCGTGACCGCGGGACACGTCAGGTCCGCCGACGGAACCCGCATCGGGTTCCTCCGCCGGGGCCGCGGCCCGGGGCTGGTCCTGGTGCAGGGCGCGATGGGGACCGCCTACAACTTCGACGACCTGGCCCAGGCGCTGGCCCCCACGTTCACCGTCTACACCCCCGACCGGCGGGGGCGCGGGCTGAGCCCCAAACCGTATGACCGCGGACACGACATCGCCCGCGACGTCGAGGACGTGGACGCGGTCCTCGCCGAGACCGGGGCCGCCCGGGTCTTCGGTCTCAGCTCCGGTGCGGTGATCACCCTCGAGGCGGCCCGGACGCTGCCGCGGATCACCCGGGCGGCGGTGTACGAGCCGCCGTTCTACCCGGGTGGGATCTCCCACGCCGGGGTCCGCCGGCTCAACACCGAGATCGACCGCGGTGATCTGCCGGGTGCTCTGGTCAGCGCACTGCTGGTCGCCGGGACGGCCCCGGCGCCGGTCCGGGTCCTCCCCCGGCCCGTCGCGCGGCTGCTCGCCCGCGGGGTGCTCGCCGCCGACGCCCGCAGGCCCGGGCCGTACGCGAAGCTGCGTGACCTGCTCCCGGGTATCCGCTACGACTTCCACGACGTCGCCGCCGTGGACGGGCAGATGGGCACCTTCGCCGCCGTGACGAAGCCGATGCTGCTGCTCAGCGGGACGAAGAGCCCCGCCTTCCTCGGATGGGCCATCCGGGAACTGGCCGGCCTCCTCCCCCAGGCCCGGCACCTCGAGTTCCCCGGGCTCGGGCACTCCGGCTCCTGGAACACCACCCGGCGTGGTCACCCCGGCGTCGTCGCGACCGCACTCCAACAGTTCTTCACCTGACCGGCCGGAATGACGCCGGCACACACCCACCGCAGGGCGGCGGCCACCCGGGCGGTCCGCCCGCCGCTGCCCCCACCGCAGCAACCATCGGTTCCTTCCCCGGATGCGCCCCGCCACGGGAGGCCATCGACAACGCCGACCTCCCCGAGTGTTCAACACCCCGACGCACGGCCACACCCTCACCCGTTCCGATGACCGATGTATACCTGCACTTATCCACCACAGGTGGGCGGTCCCCCGCGAGCGATTCGGCCCGTCTAGCTGTACGGACTCACGAGATGGTTGACGGGAGCCGGTCGTAGGGAATATGGCCGCCGACGTCACCCGGTGGCGGCCTCCTCCCGGTCGAGCGCCCGGCCCAGCGCCTCGAATCCAGCGTTCACACTCGCGCGGTCGCCACCGCTGAGCCGCCAGTCCACGAGGAATCCCCGCAACGTGGCCAGCACCATCTCAGCCACCTCACACCTGCGTGCCGTGGACCACGCCGCCGGACAGATCGACATCAGCGCCGGTAGGTACTGCTGCGACGCGTCGCGCCCCAGGTCCGCGTGCCGGCACGGGTCGTACATCGCGAGCCCGATGGCCTGGTCGAGCACGCCCGACCCTGCTCCGGTGAGGACCGGCCACAAGGCGCGCACCCGTTCCGCCAGCGTCGACGGATCGGATCCGCCTGTCGCTGCGGCCGCGAGCCCATCGTCGATGCGCCGCTGCCGAAGTCGTAGGACCGCCTGTCCGCGCAGGTCGTCAACGCTGTCGAAGTGGTAGAGCATCACCTTGTGCGTGGTGCCGGCCGCGCGGGCCGCGCGGCGGAGGGAGAAGTCCACGAGACCGTTGACCGCGAGGTCGTCGGTCACCCGGTCGAGCAGTTCCAGGCGGCGCGCCTCTCCGCGCCTAGACCTCGTAGACCGCGGGTAAGCGGTCCGAGCCGGCGCGCCGCCCGTGGGCGTGCTGTCCTCGACATCCGGGCTCACCGCCGCACCACCGTCCCCGCTCGACCGCCGTTTGGAGCACACCACGACGCTCGGTCGGGCCATTCGGTGAACTGAGCGCGGTCGGCGTCAGACCTCGCACGTGGAGGCATCCTCCACCCCGCCGGACGGCCGGGCTGCCGAGCATCCCGCCGCGACCTGGACAATAACTGAACCAGCTGGTTCACTTGACGTGTGTCCTCGGAGAACAGAGAGCCTCGTGCGTTTGTCAGTCACGGGACCACATGCGCCGCCTGGTACTACCCCGGGCTGAACGGGGCGTGCATCGTGATGGCCGGTGGCGCCGGCGTCACCAAGGAACCCGCCACCGACCGGTTCGCTGCGGCCTTCAACGCCCGCGGGTTCTCCGTCCTCGCCTTCGACTACCGCTTCCAGGGCGCCAGCGAGGGCGAACCACGCCAGGTCGTCCGCGCCCGAGCCCAGCTGGTGGACTGGGAGGCCGCGCTGGCCGCCGCGGCCAGCCTGCCCGGTGTGGACGCCGACCGGATCGCGGCGTGGGGCTTCTCGCTGTCCGGAGGACACGTCCTACGGCTGGCGGCGGCCGGGAGGGTGGCCGCCGCCGTCGCTCAGTCGCCGCTGACGGACGGACTCGCCATCATGCCCAACGCTCTGCGTCACGAGACGCTGAGCGTGATCATGAAGATCCCGCCGCTCGCGCTCCTGGACGTCCTGGGCGGTGCATTCGGACGGCCTCCGCGAACCATCCCCCTGGCCGGCCCGCGCGGGACGATCGCCATGCTCACGACACCGGACGCTCAGGACGCCGGCCGCGCTCTGGACCCCGACCACCGCTACGTCGACTGGCGACGAGACGTCGCCGTGAGGTCCGTCCTCGCCCTCAGCGGGTATCGGCCAGGCCGGGCAGCACGGCGGATCACGTGTCCGCTGCTCGTGGTCGCCGCCCGCGAGGACCGGTCCGTCCTGTTCGGTCCCGCGGAGAAGGTGGCCCGCCGCGCGCCGGGTGCCGAGTTCGTCGAGGTGACCGGAGGGCACTACGCCGCCTTCCTGGACCAGCACGACACCGTCCTGGCCGCCGAATTGAACTTTCTCGAGCGGGTGTTCCTGTCAACCGCCACGCGACGGTTCGGCGTGAGCCGCTCTCACCATCCTGGAATCTGGACGGAGGAGGACCAGGCCCCCGTCACGGAGCCGGGCCGGTCGCCTTGAGCACCATCCTCGGATTGGAGGCAACCGTGACACGCACTGTCGACCAGGACGTCCGGGCTCCACCTCCCCCACTGGACAGCTCGCGGCAGCCTGCGACTGACCCTCCTCGGGGCCGGATCGCTGGCCCGCAGCGAGTGATCGGTGACGCGTGGTCCACAAGGACGGGTCATCCACCACAGGCGGGGTACTCCCCCGACGCGACGTTCGGCCACGGTGATGGTCGGGTCGGTGACGCCGGCCACCCACCAGTGCTCGGCGGTGTCTGCAGTGCGGGGCCGACGCTGGCGACCCCTACCGCTGGTCAGGAGTCCCCCGCCGGCCGGCGAGGACGTGTCCGAAGGCGAGGGTCGCGGCGGCCGCGGCCATGGTCAGCCAGAGCAGGGCGGGGCCGCCCACGTCGAGCACGCGGGTCCCCAGGGGTGGTCCGATGACGCCGGCGAGGCCCCAGGTGAGCCCGTAGGCGGCGAAGTAGCCCGCGGCCTGCCCCGGGGGCGCCAGCCCTGCGACCAGGGCGCTGGTCCGGCCGAGGAGGACCAGGTCGGCGACCGAGCAGACGGTGGTGGCGGCGAGGAAAGGTCCGAGGGTGTGGCTGATCCTGTTGCCGACCAGCCCGACGGCCAGGGCGGCGTAGCCGAGGGTGAGGGCGCTGAACGTGGGCAGCCGGGACAGGGGGCATCTGGTCAGCAGCGGTTGGCCGGCGAGCATCACCAGTGCCGACAGCGCGAGCAGGACACCGACCGCGCTCGGGTGCAGCCCGCGTACCCGCAGGGTGAGGGGCAGGGTGGCGCTGAGCTGGGTGTAGATGGTCGCGAACACCGTCCCGGCCAGGAACAGCCACCGCAACCGTCCCGCAGGTGGCTGTCCTCCCGAGGCGAGTCCTGCCGGGACGGGTGCGGGGTCGGCGGGATGACCTGGTGGCCGAATCGGGGATGGCGCAGCACCCGGGCGAGGACCGCGGCCGCGGCCACGCACGATCCCGCGTCCACGACGAACAGGAACCGCAGCCCGACGGTGGTCAACGCGGCGGCGATCAGCCCGGACGCCACCCCCGCGATCGACAGCGACGCCGAGAGCCGCGAGTAGGCGCGCGGTTGCAGCACCGGGTCGACGTGGTCGGCGATCACAGCCTGCGACGGCGGCTCGTACACCTCGAACCCGATCCCCAGGACCACGATGGACACCGCGGCCAGAGCGATGGACGGTGACGCGGCCAGGCCGAGCTGACCGGCCGCGGTCACCAGCAGCCCGCCGATGACGGTGACCCGGTGGCCGACCCGGACGGCCAGCCACCCACCGAGCAGTCTCGACGCGTTCGCCGAGGCGCCGAACAGCGCGGTGAGGTATCCCGCGGCCAGGGTGGACGCACCGAAGGACTCGGTGAGGATCAGCGTCAGGAACGGGAGGGTGACGCCCCGACCTGGTTCATGGTGCGGCCCACGACCAGGCTCCACACCAGCCCGGGCAGCCGGGTGGACGTCGTCCTGGCCGGCGTGCCTGCTAGCGGTTGCAGGAATCGGCCAGCCAGTCGGTGAAGGTCTGCTGTCCCCGCGGCCCGGGGCCGGCCGGCAGCAGCGCGCCCGTGGCGAGCAGGCGGCCGCCGGCGCCGGGACGGCGGAACGGGACGACGACCCGCCGCTGCCCGCGGTGGCGGACCAGCCGGCGGGCCGCGTCGGTCAGCTCGAGGACCTCGGGTCCCGCGAGATCCGGTACCCGGCCCCCGGGCGGGCCCGCGCAGAGGTCGGCGAGGGCGGCGGCCACCTCGGCCGCGGCGATCGGCTGGATGCGCATCCGGGGCACCAGGGCAACCGGGCCCTGGCTCCAGCCGAGCACCTGGGCGGTGAACTCGTGGAACTGGGTGGCCCGCAGGATCGTCACCGGCACCGGCCCAGCCAGCAGAACCTCCTCCTGGGCGCGTTTGCCCGCGTGGTAGCCGGTGTCGACGCGGTCCACCCCGACGACCGACAGCGCCACGAGGTGGCGGACGCCCGCGCGGTCCGCGGCCCCGCTCAGGTTCGCAGCCACGGTGGAGAACCACCGCACCGAGGTCGCCGTGCGGGTCGTCGCGACGTTGCTGACGTCGAGGACGACCTCCGACCCGACCAGCGCCGCGTCGAGACCGGCTCCGGTGACGAGGTCGACCCCGCACGACCGGGTGAGCACCGCGACCTCGTGGCCGCGGCCGGTCAGCAGCCGCACGGCGTGCGTCCCCACCACACCAGTGCCACCCACCACCGCGATCCGCATGTCCGCTCTCCTCTCCACCTTCCGCTGTGGCCCCGGTCCGCCAGGCGGTCGGGTGCCCTGCGGACTCAAGATCGACCGGGGCCTGGGGGGAAGCAGGTCGCACTAGAGGCCCAGTGCTTGACGACGCACCAGATCGAGGGTTCGGGTGGGGAGCAGGGCTGCAGCGGCGAGCCGGTGGGCGTAGCGGCCGACCAGGTAGCGGGGCGCGGGACGGCGGGAGCGGACCACGCGGGCGATGGTGTCCGCGACCACCGCGGGATCGCTGCCCCGGCTCTCCCGGTCCGCCGCCGACGCCATCACCGCCGCGTAGGGCTCCGCGTACATCGCGCGCCCGGCAGCGGTGAACGACGCGGCCGCGGTGTCCGCCTCGTGGCGCAGCTTCTCCCAGGCCGGCGAGCGGATGCTCGCCGGCTCGATCAGGACGACCTTCACCCCGGTGGGGGCGAGTTCCTGGCGCAGGGAGCCGGTCAACGCGGCCACCGCGCTCTTGGACGCAGTGAGCAGACCGGTGAACGGCATGCTCAGGCGGTCACCGATGGAACCGATGACGACGACGGTCCCCCGGCCGCGGCGCACCGCGGGCAGCAGCGCCTGGATCACCGCCAGCTGTCCGGTCACGTTCACCTCGAGCTGGCGGCGGAACACGTCGAGGTCGACCAGCTCCAGCGGTCCTGTGACTCCGATCCCGGCGTTGTTGACGAGGACCTGCACCCCCGTCCCAGCCGTGTGCGCGTCCACGGCCCTGGCGGCCGCCGCGACCTGGGCGGCGTCGGTGACGTCGAGCAGCAGCGACGTGATCAGACCCGGTGACCCGGAGGGCGGACGGGGGAGGGCACGGTCGCGGCGTACACCGGCATGGACGTGGTAGCCCAGTTGCGCAAGGCGCAGCGCGGTCGCCTCCCCGATCCCGCTCGAGGTCCCCGTGACCACGGCATGGGTCCGCTCACACGGGGTCGCGGCGCCCACCTGATCGTCCACCGTCATCGCATCTCCTCCGCTCTCCCACCAGGATCGGACCCGGCCCGGCGGAAGTCAACAAGCGTTGGTATCGACGGGTGGGGTCACTGGTCGGTCGACTGCGGACGCTAGGGTCCGATGACCACCCCACGTCGGGAGACCGGACTGGATGACGGGAGCGCCCGTGGTCGACCCAGGCCCCGAACGCAAGTCCGACCGGACCCGGGCCGCGATCCTCCGGGCCGCCCGCGAGCAGTTCGAGAGTCGCGGCTATGACCGGACCACCATCCGGGCGGTGGCCGCGGCCGCCACCATCGACCCCTCGATGGTGATGCGCTACTTCGGGAGCAAGGAAACGCTGTTCACGGCCGCGGTCCACCTCGACCTCCAGCTGCCCGACCTCGCAGCCGTTGCCGCCCGGTCCCGCGGCCGAGTGCTGTTCGAACACTTCCTCCGACGCTGGGAAGGCGACCTCAGCGACGACGTCCTGCTCATCCTGCTGAGGTCGGCGGTCACCCACGACGAAGCCGCGCGGCGACTCCACGAGGTCTTCCAACACCAGCTGGTACACGTGATCGCAGGTATCTCCGACCCGGACGAGGCAGTCCGGCGGGCCGGTCTGATCGCCAGCCAGACCCTCGGGATCGCCCTAGGCCGCTACCTGCTCAAGCTCCCCGGCCTGGCCGACCAGCCCGCCGACCAGCTCATCCAGGACGTGTCACCCACCCTCCAGCTCTACCTCACCGCTCCCCTGCCCGGTCCGAGAACGCCCCGTCGCGGCGCCGAGGACCGGGAAGCCGGCCCCTGACGGCCTTGGTCGGGGCGGTCTCCCGGTCCTCGGCGCCGCGGCGGCCGTCGCCCACGTCCTCCCCCCCGCCCGGGGTGGTCGAAGTGCTCACCGCGACGGCAGACCCTCACGCACGGCCTCACCGACATTCCCGCCGGCCAGCTCGCCCGGGTCGTGGACAGGCTGCGGGCGTGGACATGGCCGCTGTCCGCGCTCCCCGAGGACGTCCTCGGTATCGACCGCCTGATGACCGCGCGATGCCGTGCCTGCTGACCGCGACGGCCGGCTCCTCGGCCCGGTCGGCTACGCCAGCGAAGGTCGAAATGCACCGGCGGTGCGGTCCCCGGTCCCGCCGCGGCCCTCGTTGCCGCTCACGATGTCGGCATCCGCCGGTCCAGCGAGACCGAGAACACGATCACGCAGTGGCCCGACGTCGTCGGCGGCCCCGTCGGTGGTTTGCACCGCCGTCCCTATTAAGAGGGGCGGGGCGGACCGGCCCTGTTCCGGGGCGGCGAAGTAGCTGCCGCTTGAGCCACTTGCCGGTCCACCGGTGGCCGGGGTGTGAGTGAGGTGCGCCGTAACCGACACCGGTGACCCCGTGGCGGCGTCCGGGACGTAGTGGCAGCCACCCCGGCCGCGCAGCGCCTACCGGTCGTGGCGGCGGTGATCGCACTGGCCGGTGACTGGGCCTCGCCGAGGACTGCGTGCAGGACGCGGCGGTGAAGGCCCTGTCAACCAGCTCACGGGATGGTGGAGGCGGACCCCCGCTGTGATCAGTACCCACGTACCTACCGGGCCGCCGGTCCACCTCGCCGCCGCCCTCAGCCGGCCACACCCTCGAAAGACACGCCCAGCGCGGGACGGAGCGCCGAAAGACCGCCGTCATCGAAGGCCCCGCCATGAGCGGCACCGGCACGGCCGTGCGTGCCGACCATGACATGTCCGCGGCCGCCTCACCGGACGACTGCCCGGCGCAACTCTCGGGTCCACGAAGCTGCCTGCCCTTGCGGACGGCTCGCGCGGAGCGCCACCACCGCTCGACGCCAGTACGGCCAACCGCCGCACTGGTAGACGCCACACTCAGGTGGCAGGTGGAGCGACGATGGCGTCCTCGCGGTGGGATCGGCGCAGCGCTCCCGCGATGAACCCGTCGGCCTTGAGTTCCTCGACGAACGAGCGAAGAAGCGCGACAGTCTCCGGGTCCCGCGTTCGGAGAACACCTACCGCCTGTTGGATCTCCATGAACCGGGGTTCGAGCAGACGCAGACCCGGAACGGTGGCGACGAACGCGAGCATCGGCTGTCGGATGCCTGCCGCCACCTCGAGCCGTTCGTCGGTGAACACCGTCGTCCCTTCACTCCCGCGCACCACCGTCGCCTGCTCGAGAGTGCGGGAGAGGAACAGGTCGTAGGCGGACCCCTGCTTCACGCCGACCCGGGTGCCCGCTCGGTCCACCTCCGCGGAGGAGGTGATCGGTGAGTCGGCTCGGACCGCAAAGACGCCCTCGATGACGGCGTAGGGCGCGGTGAAGGCGACCGTCTCCTCCCGGGCGGGGTCTGTGGCCAGGAAGCAGATGTCGGCTCGACCCTGGTTCAGCGCGTCGAGGGAGTCACGTGCTGCGTGGGTGCAGATGAGTTCCACCGGCACCCCGAGTCGTCCTCCGATCTCACGGGCGAT